>CADDYT010000011.1 GCA_902810755.1 Chloroflexota bacterium | reverse complement strand
GATACGTCACCGCGATGTCCTGGAGCAGTAACATGCCAGCTCCTCCTCTGCACTGCACCTTTGCAGCCAACGTTCTCTTTATCTCCGAAGCGTTGCAGGCATGTCATGCTGAGCGGAAGCGAAGCATGACATGCCTGCAACGCTTCTCACACGATCTTGATGGTCAACTTCTTCTAATTATACCGCCATCGTGTAAATAAGAGATAAACAGTATGGTTGAGTATGTAAATAAATACATAAATATCTGTCCGGGCTGCGGCCATTTGCGTACGGGTTCTCCGCAAATTTCCATGTGCCTATTGTATATAAGCGGCAGCATAGGATACAATGTTTGCGTCTACAAATTGCAGGCGAGAATTTGTTTGCGTGTACAAAAGGCAGTACGTATGGAAGAGAAGCAATTCCCGGTCTGGATAGCCGTAACGAACGCGCTGAAGAATGCGGCGTTACAGCCGGCCCGGCGCGACGAATTCATCTCACAGGCGCTGGGTCAGTTCCTTGCGGCCATGCCGATAGTTGGAACAGCACTGGTCTGGCCCTGCCGGAAGAGAAAACTGCCCTGGAAGGTCTTTTATGCAGGCATCAAACGCAACACCGTGCAACGCTGGCTGGCGGCCCGCCTTGACCCGTCGATGGATGCCACCATCGAGACGCTTTTGCACGATCTGGCAGGTGGGCCACCCGATATGCCACCGGCCCTGTCGATACGCCTGCAACCGACAGCGCCATCACCGTACGGTCTATGGATCATCTGGGCCGATTCGCCGCTCCCATTATCCACAACTACTCAGACAGGCGCTCTTGCCGACGGGATAGAACGTCTTCGCCAGACGTTTGAGGCCGTGCTTGAAGTTGAGGAAAGAGAGGAACAGTATTTTTCCGCCAGTTCCCCGCTCTACGACCGCGAACTGATCGACGCGATGGCGCACGGAGATAGGCATGCCCTTTCCGCCTTTCTCAGCCTGACGCGGGTGGTGGCGAAGGCGGATTTTACATTCTGGGCAACAGCCTATCAGGATGTCATCGAAATCGCCGGTCACCTGGGCGCGAAACACGGGGATTTTGGCTTTGCCCTGCCACGCGGGCGCGGCGTCGGCGGGCGCGTCGCTGCCTATGGCAAGCCGATAGAGCGCGGCGACTATCTCAACTCGCCCTATCGTGACCCCAGCGTCAGCGATATCGTCGATGCCGAGCAGATTCGCTCCGGCATGGCGCTGCCCATCCGCTACAACATCACACCCACGAACAGCGCCCAGGTGGCGGCGGTTCTCTACGCCACACGCAGAACGGTGATGCCTTTTTCCCTGACCGAACGCCTGCTTGCGCAGCGACTGGCGCGACTGGTCGAACCGATACCACTTGAGATTCGCCCTCCATCTTTCTTCCTGCCTGCCACGCAGCCGTTTCCCGATCACAAAGCGGCATGGTACGATCTCGTCCTGCATGCCAGTCGTATCGAGGCGGTCGAGGCGTGGGCCAGCCAGATCATCAAAGGCACAGTAATCGTGACCGATAAGGATGGACACCCCTACGTCCCTGCCCATCGCGAACAATTGGAGCAGATACGGGCCGCCCATAGCAGCCAGCCAGGCACAATACAGGCCCTCTCGCTGGCTACCCCCGGCGCGCAACGACCCGGTCAGATCTACCTCTGCCCTTCCGTTCCGCTTCCGCCGCCTCACTGGCCCGATTTCTGCACCGACCTGGTGGTGGCTTGCAATCTGGTCATTGCGCGCATGGAACAGGCACAGGATCAACTGGGTCGCCAGCGAGAGCAATGGGTACGAGCATTGTTAAAAGAGCAGGCACCACAATCACCACAGTATATTGAGCAAGAGGGATACCGGCTGGGGCTGCCGGTTGAGCGCGGGCAGGTCTGGGCGCTGGCATGGCCGCTCAATAGCGCGCCCAGAGGTGGGCGCCGACGTATGCTCGCCGAAAACGTCGTACTGGAGACCCTGAAAAGCCCGCTCATCTTTCTGGATGATGACACTGCCATCGTCTTACTTGAGGGATTGGCGCCACAGCCTCCTTCAAAGGTACGTGACGCCCTGCTCAAACATTGCGATGCTCACCCGCTCTGGATCGTGCATGAGGCGCGCTACCACTCCCTGCCCGATTTGAAATTGACGCTTACCCACGCGCTCGCGCTGGCGCAGAAGGCCCGGCGCGAGGCATATGGCGCCTACCTGCTGGACATCTACACCTTTGGCCTGGACAGCCTGCTGGAAAATCCCCGCCTGACTGCCGACCTGGATACCTTCGCCCGCAAACTGCTTGCCCCACTCATCGAGTATGACGCCGCCAATGGCTCGCACCTCACCGAAACGTTTGTCCTTGCGCAGACGCTCGGCTCCGTGCAGATCGCCGCCGAGCAACTGGCCGTCCATGTCAACACCGTTCGCTACCGTCTGCGTAAAGCGCAGGATATTCTGGGCATCGAGCAGGCTTCACCGAAAGAGCAGACCGCCCTGGCGCTGGCAGCTTTTTGCTGGCAGCGATTTCATCCATAACTTCTTGAAAAGAGGACACAGCACATGCCGGAAGAGAGAAAAACTGGTTACGATCTTATTTGCCGGATACGCACCAGCTTGCTCTATTCGACCAGCCCCTTACGTCTCATCTGTTCCAGATCATATTCGGCAGGCGCTAAGGGGCTAATTCCGGCTTCGGCGCAGAACCAGCCGACAAGAACAAAGCCGAGTTGAATGCCCTGCGCTACCTGCGCTGGTTCGGCGGAGAGCAGGTTCAGGCATTCCTGTCGTAGCTCTATCGCGGTACTCTCTCCGCCATCGTGAGGCCCGTAATATCCACGCAAGAGCGAGGCATGGGGGAGGATGTCGTCGTAGCGGAGACGATAGGTGGCAGCGAGCAACATCAGCCAGTAGCCAACCTGGCTACCTTCCAGAATCGTGTCAGGCTTGCGCCCGCTGTGTACATGCTCCCCACTCTGCACATCGGCCAACTCCTGCAATTCGTCAGCCAACCGCGCAGCCAGATAGACGGGGCTGTGTTCCTGCAACAGCCGCGAGGTATTCGACTGCTCGCTCAGATCATGGTCACGCAGGTAGAGGTAGGCCCCGTACAATTCCCGCATATATCGTTCCAGCCTGCGCGCCTCGTCTGTCTCCATATACGCCTCGTTATCCTCTCCATCTTCTACGGCTAGAAGAAATCGCTGCATCGCACTCTGCGATGAGGTCTGCGCATAGACCGTTGCCGGGTCAAAGACGCGCCCGGCCACCGTTTCATAACGGTCGTCGGGCAATAGCTGGCGGTAATAGCAACTGCGATAACCGGTATGGCAGGCTGCGCCGCCGTGCTGGACAACGCGAATCAACAGGCTGTTCTCCTCACAATTCACGAAAATAGCCTGCACTTCCTGCACATTGCCCGACTGCTCTCCCTTGCGCCAGAGGGCATGGCGCGAGCGGCTGTAGAAGTGGGTATAGCCTGTTTCGCGCGTCTTTTGCAGAGCTTCCTCGTTCATAAAGGCCACCATCAACACTTCCCCGCTGACATCGTCCTGAATAACGGCAGGGATCAGTCCCTGGCGATCAAACTTGAGCATACGCTTCTCTCACCCTCCTGGCATTGCGGTCGTTGCCTCTTCAAGAAATCGGTCTTGCAAATATACGTCTGATACTCTATCACAGTTGCCAATCTCTGCGCTATCGACTCGCTTTTCCTGTAAGAGCTTTGTTGGTATACTGCCACACTATATTGTATAGTAGAGATGTGCTTTTGCCTTTTCCATTACTGGCTCTCGGTTGCAAAGCTGGATATTTATCATACCAGGAGGTATCTCTATGAAAGTGGGGCGTATTCTTCGTGACTCGTTTGAAGGGGCTGTGCCGCGACTGGTGGTTGCGCAGCCGGAGCAGGGGCGCGTGATTGATCTTGCCAGCGCGGAATATGAACGCCTGCTGCATTCCGGGGCTTCTACAGAGGCGGCCCATCGACTGGCCTCGGCGCTTTATCCGTCAAGCATGAGCGCGGCTATTGCTGCCGGGCCAGTATTTCTTGAGGCGGTCGTGCGAACTGTTGCTTTTGTTGAAAGCGATCAGGTAACGCTCCCTATGGAACAGGCGCGCTGGCTCTCCCCGCTTGACCCGCCGGTGATGCGCGATTGTCTGGCATTCGAGCGACACCTGCTCAATACCTTTCCGAAAGTCCTGTCTCGCGTGCCGGAGCAATACTATGAAATGCCCATCTACTACAAGGGCAACCCTCTGACGCTCATCGGACACGAGCAGGAAGTCGCGTGGCCGGACTATACGCAGCGCATGGACTACGAACTGGAGCTTGGCTTTGTCATCGGTCGCTCTGGCAAAGACCTCACGCCGGAGCAGGCCAGGAGCTTCCTCTTTGGCGTCACCATCTTCAACGATTTCAGCGCCCGCGATATCCAGATGCGCGAGATGCAGGGCATGCTGGGTCCGGCGAAGGGCAAAGATTTCGCCACCGCGCTCGGCCCCTGGATCACAACGGCGGACGAACTGGATGTGCATCATCTGACGATGGTGGCGCGCGTCAACGGCGAGGAATGGTCACGCGGCTCAAGCTCTACGATTATGTGGCCGGTGGAGGAGATCATCGCCTATGTCTCGAAGGGCGAAGGCGTGCAGGCAGGCGAGTTGATCGGCTCCGGCACGGTCGGCTGGGGCTGCGGCATGGAGCTTGGCAAGCTGCTGAAGCCGGGCGATGTGGTGGAACTTGAGGTTGAAGGCATCGGCGTGCTGCGCAACCGCATAGGCGAACCTGCCCCGGCGGGATGGACGCCAACGCGCCGCACACCGGGCGGAAACCAGCAGGTTTGAGTTATTTCATCCATCAGGAGGAGAAAACATATGAGCGACAGGTGGAGATACACAAAAGGCTTACACGATCTGGGCAATTCCGTCTACGCCTACCTGCAGCCAGACGGTTCGTGGGGATGGAGCAACGCCGGTCTCATCACCGATGGCGAGGCGTCACTGCTGGTCGATACGCTCTTCGACCTCAAACTTACACAGGAGATGCTTGATACCATGCGCCGCTCCGTCCCGGCAGCAGCGCACATCGACATGGTCGTCAACACCCACGCCAACGGCGATCATTGCTATGGCAACCAGCTGGTCGCCGACGCGCAGATCATCGCCTCGCAGCGCACAGCGGAGGAGATGCTTGAACTGCCGCCAGAACAGTTTGCCTTTCTCATGAAACAGGCCCCGGCAATGGGCCAGGTTGGCGAATTCCTCAAAGCCGCTTTCTCACCTTTCGATTTTGAGAATACCGCGCTGATTCCGCCGAAACAGACCTTCACAGGCGAAATGACGCTCAACGTGGGCGATAAGCAGGTGCATCTCATCGAAGTAGGCCCGGCGCACACACGCGGCGATACGCTGGTCTATATTCCCTCAGACCGCGTTATCTTCACGGCGGATATCCTTTTCATCGGCGGCCATCCCATCGCCTGGGCCGGCCCCGTCAGCAACTGGATACGCGCCTGCGACCGCATCCTGGGCATGGATGTCGAGACCATCGTCCCCGGTCACGGCCCCATCACCGATAAGCGTGGCGTGACTGAATTCAAGGGCTACCTTGAGTATGTCATGCAGGAGGCCCGCAAACGCTACGAAGCAGGCATGTCCTCTTTCGAGGCCGCTCAGGATATCGCGCTGGATCGGTACGCCGCGTGGACAGATGGCGAACGTATCGCAGTCACCGTCGCCGCCATTTACCGCGAACTCAGCGGCGACCAGTCCCACCCCAATATCCTGAGCCTGCTTGGAGAAATGGCGCAACTGCGGTTTAGATGAACAAGGCCGCCTCATGCTTCGCTCGCGCTCAGCATGACACGCCCACGATGGTTTCTCACGGCATGCCGTATACTGGCTCCCCGTCACAGGTCGACAGCGCAGGCCACCCGCCAGGGGTGGCCTGCCTGCCTGGCGCTGGCACGGGCTTAAGTTAACGCCTATGGGGCCACCCCTGGCGGGTGGCCTGCGCTGCCGGGTCGTATAAGAGGAATCTAGCAGGCCAGCAGAGGGAGCCAGCATACGGCATGCCATAAAGAAGCGTCGTCGACGTGTCATGCTGAGCGTAGCGAAGAATCTGAGAGCGTCAGAATGATTTGCTGTTCCAGCAAATCAAGTCGACGTGTCATGCTGAGCGTAGCGAAGAATCTGAGGGGGCCATCTCGTCCGGTTGGTTGCCGCAGATGCTTCCCCTTCGCTGCACTCAGGGCTAACGGCTCATTGCCGCTCTGCATGAGGCGCCCAGGCCAGTTTTCATGGGTAGCTTATTCCACTTCAGCGTGACCAATCCCCTGCCCTTCTATGATTGCCAGCAACTCTTGCTCGTCATAACATCTGCTCACGCAACCCGGGCAGTGCATAAACGATGCAAAGAACTCGTGAACGCCGTGCCGGGGCTTAAGAGCCAGTTTTGCCAGTCCCTGGACAGCCAGACCACATGCGATACCAGCTTCCAGTACACACTGAAGTGCTTCGGCGAGCAGCATGGGATCATCAATGTGTCCGCTTCGCCTGGCGCGTGCGCTCTCTACTTCGAAGAGCGGCTTGATTAATGCCAGCACCTGTCCCTCTGGCGCAAGCAGGCTGGTTGCCAGGGGCAGCGCCTTCGTGAGCGAAAGATAGGAGAGATCGAGCGTGATGAGCGTTGGAGGTGGATTGAGCATGGGTGGAGTGAGATTGCCCAGGTTTGTGCGCTCAAGGTTGCGCACACGTGGGTCGGCGCACAGACGCCCCACCAGCTGGCCGTATCCGGCATCGACCGCGTAGACGAGGCTGGCTCCATGTTGCAGCAGACAATCCGTAAAGCCGCCGGTCGAGGCCCCACAATCGAGGGCGACCTGTCCCGCGACATCGACGGAAAAGTGTTCAAGCGCGGCCTCAAGTTTATAGCCTGCCCGGCTGGCATAACGCAACCCACTACGAACGCGCACAACCGCATCCCTCGGCACAGGCATCCCTGGCTTATCCAGGCAATGACCGTTGACCAGCACCTTCCCCGCCATAGTCCAGCGCCGCGCCTCATCAAGGCTCGCGAACATCCCTCGTTCAACCAGCAAAGCGGCAAGCGGCACTTTGCGCCCGCGTTGATCTCCCTGCTTGCGAGGATGCTGGCTACGCTTTTCTTCGCAGGATTGGTCTTTTCTCTGTCGATGAGGAAGTATAGTGAGCATGATTTTCCTTTCGTACCCTGAATATGGTTATCCTTTGTCTCAAGCGGGATAGAGTTGGATGCGCAAAGGGGAAGCGCGCATCTCAGGGTAGAAAGGCGGGGCGCGAACGGGGAAAATTTGCGAGCAGCAAAAAACGATCCAGACGCTACAAGCGCGGATCGAGCGTAAAAAAGAGGCTATGCCGCTATGAGCGGCATGTACTCATACGACCACTCAATAGTACGGAAGCATAGTGCTGTCCTGTCTAGCACGCACGGAATAGAACCACCTGTGTGGTCCATTGCCATTATAGCATAGGGTTGCAGATAGCACAATCAGGGGGCTATATAGAGATGCGAACGAAAAAGCCCTGCAATGAGGCATAATCAGCCCCAGTGAAGCCAGAGCAGGGCGTGATAGAACTGCACCTGCCATACCTTCCAGGAATGGTAGCCCGGCTCAATATCGAGATGGTACGGAATATGCAGGCGTTGCAGCAGTTGCGCGAACCGCAGAGTATCAGCATAGTAGGGCTGGTCCTTCGTCGCAGCACCGAGAAATATTTGCAACTTCCAGGCGGCCCGGTTCGCAGGAAGCGTATCCTGGGGACTATTCGCCCGCATGTAGGCGGCATTATTCCCCCATACACTCCCTTCAGCCATGTAATAGCCGCCCAGTGAGATCACAAAACCAAAGACATCCGGGTGATGAACAGCAATATTCATGGCCCCAAACCCGCCCATCGATAAGCCGCCGATGCCGCGATACGCCGGTTCGGCGATAGTGCGATACTTCGCATCAACATAATGTACCAGATCAACAGCAACGAAGGTCTCTATGTTCTGGTGTCCATCGAAGCTGTTTCCCCATTCGCTCGTTTCACCCGGTCGCCCGTTGCCATCTGGAAAAACCATAATCAGCTCCGGGATGCTTTTGCTGGCAATCAGAAGATCGGCTGACTGAGTGGCATTGCCCGCAGTGATCCAGTCGGTGTCCTTTCCGGGCGAGCCGTGCAAAAGATAGAGCGTCGGGTAGCGTTTTGTTCGCTCCTGCGGGGTATTATAACCGGGCGGTAAATACACAAGAAATGGGCGTCTCTGCCCACCCAGAGCAGGGCTGACCACGCTATCCTCAACAATAGAACCATGAGCAGGCAAATCGGAGTGCGCAGAAAGCGATGGAGGGACATGCAGGCCGATATCAGGCGAGTAAAGAAACAGGTCTTCTGAGCCGCTCGCCAGGACAATGAGAAGAATCATCACGCTGGCTGCCAGCCAGGGCCAGACACCAATCGATAGAGGAGGCAAGCGCGAACTTTCTGCCACGTTTTCTGGAAGTGTTCCGCCATTGTCTCGCCGCATGGCGCGCTGCCAGATCGCATATACAAGGTGATAGAAGGGGATAAGCAGCACTTCGCCCAGCGCCACACCAATTGCGGCGCCGATAAAGGCGCAGAGCAGGGCAAGCGCCTCGATCAGCACACAGGTATGGATGAGTGCAGCGATATTCAGCGGCTCCAGCGCCCCTGCCGGGTCGCGCACCGGTTGTAGCTCAAGCCGAACAAAGCCGGTAAGATAGGCGAATGAAAAGATGATAGCCGCGCCGAGAATGGCGCCAGCTTTGCGCTGGTTCCATATTGCTCCGATAAACGCTGCGCCAGCCGCCATCATCAATGCGGCAATGAATTGCGCCCGTAGTGGGTCGAGGCCAAAGGAAATCAGGATAGTGACCAGATTTTCCATCACCGGGACACTAAAAAGTAGCAGGCCGACGAAAAACGAGAGAAGCAAAGGGAAGAGTATATGGAACAGCAGTGGACCATACTGTAATCGATATTTCTTGAGAGAAGAGAAAAGAGATACTTTCATGCTTGCCTATCCTCAAAGCAGTGCAACAGCAACTGCTGCGCTTTATCAAGACTGATGGACACGTAATAAGGCAAGGGCTATTTTCGGCAGCGCCAGCGTGGTGCTTACCGCCATATAGCGACTTTCCCAGCATGGTTGAAATTTTTGTTTGAAGCGCAAAAGAGAACGATGCGTTTCCAGAAAGCGCAGGTGTTCAAAGGCAAAGTTCGCTAACTGTTTCTGGCCTGCCGTCATCTCCTGCCGCGTATCGGCCATAGCGACCGCTCCCAGGCTGACCACGCGCGCGCCTTTATCGCGGAATCGCTCGATGGAACGCACAATCAACAACTCCATGATACCGGGTGGCGCGTCAGGCGTTCTCCGCATGAGATCAATCGCCCAGCCCCAACGAACATGTTCAGGTTGAGATATCTGGGAACCATAGATGGGGGTGAACGTAACAAAGGCACAGACCTGCCCGCCCATTCTGCTCGCAACTCCTGTGACCAGCAAGGGAAGCCCCGTCACAGGCTCTCCACGCTGGAAAGTGATGGAGGAAACGACCTCCTCGGCACAGCGACACATATCCACCAGACCATCCAACCGCCCCATACTGAAGCCCATTTCTGTCGCATATTTTCCTCCTTTGCGTTCCAGCCATTCGCCCGAAGCCTGCTGCAACTGGCTCATCACATCCTCAGGAGGAACGCCCTCATACCACGTGAGGCTTACTCCCTCACGTTCGGCCCGCCGACAGCTCGTGCGCACATTGGCCATCGCTGAACCCGCCAGCGTGAAGGTCTGCGGGTCGATAATCGCTTCCTCACCAATCTTAAACGTCCGCAACCCTAGTTTGTGATAGAGAGGGAGGTAATCCGGGTGGGCCTGGAAAAATGCAACTCGCCAGTCCTGATTCTCGCAAAACGTAAGAAAATCTGCGGTCAAACGTTCAAAGGCTGCCGGTGCGCAGATCGGGTCTCCCAGCGTCACCGCAACGTTGCCGGCAAGTCGGTAGCTGATGACTCCTTCTCTCTCGCGATCCAGGTAGTGTAACATGCCGGGGGCAAGCGCAAAAAACGAAAGCGTTTGCCCTCCATAGCGATAGACCAGTTCCACCACTTTCTGCCGCGACTGGGCCAGCCGCTTCCCCTGATAAAGCATCCACCAGCGGACGCTGACCGGGCGCAAGAGCGCGGCCATGCCGGTCAGCAACGCCACTGCCGAAAGCCAGGGAAGCGATTGTAAAAACCAGCTGGCCCGCCTCGTCAACGGTACAAGTTCGGGAGCGGGCAAGTCAAGGATACGCTCAAGCAGGTTGCGCAGATTCCCTGCAACCGTGCTGGAAGACAACATTTCCCCTTGCAGGAGGTAGAAGCCGCCTACACTGTAGATCAGCAGCAAAACAAAGCCCAGAAGAAGTAAAATTACACCCTGTCGCGCTCGCCAGGGATCGCTCTCGACACGAAAGTATGGCTTACCGCCCAGCACAAGGAGCCATAAAGCCAGCGCCAGAGCAGCCTCTTCGACATCAAGTCCCTTGACCAGGTGCGCCAGGGCTGAAAGGGGCAATAAGACAACCGCGAACTGCCAGGCCCGGCGCTTCCCACGCCACAGACCCAGCGCCACAATGCAGAGAAAGAAGCCAAGCAGCAAGGCAACAGTACGGCCAGTTTGCGCCACTGGCCAGAGCGAGGGAGTAAAAGGCGCAAACTGCTCAAGCATACCGATAAGCAACACAAGCCGCCCGATCCTGATGGGCTGAAGAACGGCAAATCCATTGATCACCCCCATCAATGCGACTGCTACCGCCACTACAATACGAAGCGTTTTTATGCCGGTAGATTCTCGAATCCGGGATGGAGGATGCGTCTCTAACATACTCCCACAGCTTTCCAGCAAACTGCCTCACAAAGATACTACGCTACCCGCAATGAATATTTCTCAAAGGTAGCTGAGCAGGTAGTGGTCGAGCGTCTCTTCCGGTTTACCGCAGTAAAGCTCTTTTTTACAAAAATGATGGAAACCACGCTGGTATACTCATCTTACATGCAGGGTCGCACGGCCACACCTTTCGCCTGTAAATATTCCTTTACCTCACGAATGCGATACTGGCCGAAGTGGAAGATAGAGGCGGCGAGGGCGGCGTCGGCCCCCCCGATGGTAAAGCCATCGTAGAAGTGTTGTAGCGTGCCGATGCCGCCGGAAGCGATGACGGGAACGGAGACATTAGAGGATATCAGGGCAGTGAGCGCGAGGTCATAGCCCTGCTGAGTGCCGTCGCGGTCCATGCTGGTGAGCAGGATTTCGCCCGCGCCGAGTTCAACGCCGCGCTGCGCCCATGCCAGCACGTCCATGCCGGTGGGAGTGCGCCCGCCGTGAATAAAGACTTCGTAACCGCTCGGCATGGTGGGATTGGAGCGCGCATCGATGGCCAGCACGATGCATTGCGCGCCGAACTGCTCAGCTCCCGCCCGCAGGAGGCCGGGCTTCTGTACGGCAGCCGTGTTCAACGACGTCTTGTCGGCCCCCGCGCCCAGCGTGGCGCGAATATCTTCCACCGTGCGAATGCCGCCGCCGACGGTGACGGGGATGAAGACCTGTTCCGCCGTGCGCCGCACCACGTCGAGCATCGTCTTGCGCTGCTCGTAGGAAGCGGTAATATCCAGGAAAACCAGTTCATCGGCCCCCTCACTGTTGTAAAACGCGGCCAGTTCGACAGGGTCGCCCGCGTCGCGCAATTGTACGAAGTTGACGCCTTTGACGACGCGCCCGGCAGCTACATCAAGACATGGAATAATACGCCTGGTCAGCATAGCTTTGCCTACCTCTCAAACTCCGCAATTGCTTCTCCAAGATCGATAGCGCCCGTATAGAGCGCCTTGCCGACGATGGCCCCCTCAACGCCAAGCGCGGCAATGGCGCGCAAGTCGGCCAGGGAACTGACGCCGCCCGAAGCGATGAGCGTGGCTCCTGCCCCATCAATGGCACGCTGCATCTCAGCCAGCATAGTGAGATTTGGCCCCTGCAAAGTGCCATCACGGGCGATATCAGTGTAGATAAAACGTCTGACGCCTGATGCGCTCAGTTCCCGCGCCAGCGTGGTAGCCTGCACGTGCGAAGTCTCGCGCCAGCCGGAGGTGGCAATTTGCCCGTTACGCGCGTCCAGTCCGACGACGATACGCTCGCCCCAGTATCTCAAGGACATTTCCAGCAACAAGCGGTCAGTCAGCGCCGCCGTGCCGAGAATGACGCGCTCAATGCCCATCTCCAGCATACGTTCGATATGCACAAGCGAACGCATGCCGCCGCCAACTTCTATATGTAAATCAGTAGCAGCACGCATGCGAGCAATCAGTTCGTCGTTCACAGGCCGACCGCTGGCCGCGCCATCCAGGTCAACAATGTGCAGCCAGCTCGCCCCTGCCTCCTGCCAGCGTTGCGCGACACTGACAGGGTCAGTTTCATAGGTCGTGACCTGCGCGTAATCTCCCTGGTAGAGGCGCACGCACTGGCCGCCTTTGATGTCGATAGCAGGCAGGATAATCATTGCTTCATCCACCTCACAAAGTTCCTGAGTAGTTGCAAACCCACGTTGCCGCTCTTTTCCGGGTGAAACTGCGTCCCCCAGACGCGCTCGGTGACGATCACGCTGCAATAGGGCGAGCCATAGTCGGTGACGGCAGCCACGCCCCGCGCATCATACGGCTCGACATAGTAGGAATGGGCAAAGTAAAAATAGGAATCCGGCGGAATATCCGCGAAGATATGCAGATCAGGATGGAGGGGCATGACCTGATTCCAGCCCATGTGCGGAATCTTGGGGCCGTGTGGAATGCGCCTCACCTCGCCGGAAAAGAGGCCAAGCCCGTCGACTTCGCCCTCGGCGTGATGCTCTGCCAGCAGTTGCATGCCCAGGCAAATACCGAGAAACGGTTTGCCCTGCCGCGTCGCCTCGCGGATGGCATCATCTAAGCCGCGCTCCACCATGCGCGTCATGGCCGCACCGCCAGAACCAACGCCAGGCAGGACAATCGCTTCGGCGTCGGCTACAACAGCCGGATCGTCGGTCACGCGCACCACTGCGCCCACATGCTCTAGCGCCTTCTCAATGCTGCGGATATTGCCCGCGCCATAATCAATAATCGCAATCATAGTTCGTCCTTCCACGGCTCAACGCCGCTATTTCCCAGTTGTACCGCCTGGGACAGCCCTAACCAGTTGATCGCGACTGGAATGCGCTGCTCATCCAGCAGGTTGACCGTCAATAGCGGACAGCACAGCAATGCTAATCGCAGCACCTCCTGCCAGTTTTCCGGCAATGCCCCTCGCTCGCGCAGATCCTCCACAAGCGGCTTCACAAGTCGCTCAAGCTTCGCGCGCAGCATCGCCCGCCGCACAGGGGAAAGCGCGTAGTCATGTTCGACATACACTGTCTCCCTGGCTGTATATACAGAGGTATGCAGGTCGCGGACAACATCCTGCGGGAAGTACATCCAGGTCGCAAAGACATTGTGGTAGAGCGGTTTGACAATATCGAGCAGGGGCGAGTGTCGTCCGGCAAAGGCAGGGTCGAAGTAGAGGTAGTCGCGCCGGTTCTCTAAAAAGACGTTGCCGAAGTGCGCATCGCCATGTCCTACCACTGTCATTGCCGTCTGCTCAGGACGCAGCACCACAAGAGCGCATTCTATAAGCTCTCCCAGCGTGCGCTGCTGTGCAACACCATTAATGACCCAGCGATAGTGCAGTAGCTTGTCAAAGGGAATGCCTGTTGAGGATAGTTCTGCATTGCCACTCGTCGGCAGCGGAACAGGCTTGCCGACATAGAAGCTCTGAAACCGCCCCCCTGCCAACCGGTGCCAGAAAAGCTGGTGGATGGGCGCGCGAGCATTCTCCGCCGCCGTACTGGCGGCAAGCGTTGATTGATAGATGCTCAGCAGGCGCTCGCACTCGCGTTGCTCTGCGGCGACCAGCGTTTCCTGAGAAATATTGGCGTGGCCGGTCTCAAGAGCGCGCATGAGGTCAAACATGACGGGCCAGCGCACAACGGGGTAGATGACCATTTGCTGCCCCTCTTCGTGCAATGTGCGCAGGGGCAGCACGATGTTGTACCCGGCGCGGTGCAGCAATTCGGCGTGATAATATTCTTGCAGCACGCCCTGCTCCTCAACGTGCGTCTTGAAGAAATATTCCTCACCGCCAGCCCGGTAAAAGCCGTTGAAGGAGTTGAGCGAGACCGGCTTCGGCGTCAGGGTGACGCTCTCCGCGTCGAGATGCATATGGCGGGCGAACCAGCGTTGCAACAGCTGTTCGGCCTTTGCGCGCTCCGTGAATTGCAGGCGCTGGATGGTAGCAAGACTATCAATCTCTTGCAGCAGTTGCGGCAGTTTCGTCACATCTTCAATAGTAAAATCCGGCTTGCTCCGCGCCAGTAGCTCGCGGGCCTCTGCTGTGCGCGCTCCCGTCAGCACCGCAACGGTCAGCGCGCCTGCCGCTCGCCCCCCCAGCATATCGCCGGTAGAGTCGCCCACAACGATGAAGCTGCGAGGAGCCTGCCCCGCTTCCTGCGCTATGCCTGCTGCCCGCAAGAAAACAAACGGGTGAGGCTTGTTCAGCAGCGTCTGGTCGCCGCGCACGCGCAGGATGGCTTCGGCACGCTCCACATCGTCGCTGGTAGCGATATGTTCTTCAACGAAGTAGGGAAGCAGGCCATAACGTTCGAGGGGAATGAGCGCCTCTTGCTGCCGTCGTCCGGTAGCGATGCCGGGGAGATAGCCCTGCCGGCGCAGCGTTTCAAGCGTGGAACGCATCTGCTCAACCGGCAAAAGCGGCTGCTCAAAATGGATGCATCCCGGCTTACCGCGCTGCGCGGGAGCATGACCGTAGACCTGCGTATACAGTTCGTCGCCCAGATACCACTGCTGGAACATATCCTGGCAAAACGTCCAGAAGGGGCTGTAACGCGAAAAGACATGCTCAATGGGATACCCAAGTAGCTCGCTGGCATAGGCGTCGAAGCGATTGAGCAGATCGAAGCCAACCAGACCATGTAAGGTGGGCGTATCCAGAAACGGCGCAATCGTCTCCGGCAAGACTGTATGTATTTTATGGCTATAAGAAATGCGTTCTCGTAATGCGGCCAACCAGCTTGCATCCCAGGGTTGCAAAGGCAAAAGCGACGGCAGATCTGGCAGAGCGGCTAAAAGCGGGATGAGATGCAGACAGACGGTCGCGTAGCAGGTATCCCAGTTGGTGTTGACGGCCCGCGCTTTGAGCGCCAGAATGTCCGTTTCAGGAAATACCGCGCGACTGACGCGACGGCTCTCGGCAGCCGTCGTCACAGGATGATATTGCCCATCTGGTCCCAGCTGACGGCTATCGAGATGCCAGTAACGGGGGCTGTAGAGCAATTCATGCAACACCAGCCCTGCGGCGTCCCAGTAGGCATCCTCGCAGGTAATGACACCATCCAGATCAAAGATAATCACATTACTCAGTTGTATTGATTTGCTCGTGTTACTCAATGCAGCCTCTTTAAGCGTTCTTGCAACGCTCGCACGCTCTGCGATTCGCGGGCAAAGCGATAGGTGAGCGGGATGACATTGATATTGATGGCCCCGGCATGGCGCAGCACCGCGACTGCTTCCAGCAACTCCCCACCGGTTCCGGCAACGTTAATGACGCCGGAGATAGTATACATATTGTCTTCAACGCCGTTGCCATCGGTGCCGGACAGGCGAAACTCGACGCCGGACAGGAACGGTTTCAGGCGGTTGCAGATGCGCTGCATGGCCTCGACGCTCTCGCCCTGAATGTAGGCAGTCAGCACCGAACGATTGCGCGCCTGCATACGGGCATCGATCAATTCCAGCATGGTAGAGGCAACGCGCAGGGCCTGCTTATTCTCGCGCAGCAGGCGCGTGCTGGCGATCAGGCAGGCCTGGGAATGCAGCACAACGCCGTCTTCCAGCAATTTCAAATGGTTTTCGCGCAACGTCGTACCGGTCTCGGTCAGATCCACGATCAGGTCGGCGGTATCGGTGAGCGGCGCGGCCTCAAGCGCGCCATGCGGAGAGACGATCTTGCAGTGCGTGATGCCATGCCGCCGCAGAAATTGCCCGGTCAGGATAGGATATTTGGTGGCGATACGCAGGCCGCGCCCCCTGTGAGTTTGATAATAGCCGGCAAGATGCCAGAGATCGGCGCAGGTGCTGACATCGATCCAGGTTTCCGGCACGGCAACGACCAGCCGACAATTGCCATAGCCGAGGTCACGCGCCAGAATCATCAGGTCGTCATCTTCGTCATCCTCATCATCGCCGGTCTCGCTGTAGCCCCGGTGTTCGGCCAGGATATCGTAGCCGGTGATACCAAGCGCGGCGTCGCCATCCTGTACGAGCGACGGAATATCGGCGGCTCGCTGGAAAACCACCTCGAGTTCCGGCATACTGCGTATGCGCGCGAGGTACTGGCGCGGATTGTTGCGATTGACCTTCATGCCGCATTCGGCGAGGAAAGAGAGCGTTGCCGTCTCTAATGTTCCCTTTCCCGGCAAAGCTAAGCGAATTTCATCTCCTGCGCTCATAGATGTTGCTCCTTTCCCCCGGCGGCCAACGCTTCAAGGCTCAGCAAATGCTCTTCCCCGCTTTGCAGGTCGCGCATCGTCACGCTATTCTCCCGCTGCTCATCGCTGCCGACGATCAACGCCAGCCGTATACCTTTCTTCGCAGCCAGCCGCAAGCCAGCGCCAACGCCGTGTCCCGTCACGTCCACCTCGGCGCTCAGATCAGCGGCCCGTACTGTGCGAGCGACGCGCAGAGCATAGGGAAATTCCTGCGCGCTGACCGGGATGACCAGCGCCTGTATAGTTCGCGCTCCCGGCAAATCGTCGGCGGGAACGAACGAGAGCAGACGCTCTACGCCAAAGGCAAAGCCGCAGGCGTTGACATCGCGGGCGCTGCCAACGGCACGCAGCAGGTGGTCGTAGCGACCGCCGCCACAGAGCTGGGCATCGAAGCCGTCGGCATCCTGCGCGTGTATCTCAAAGACGAGACCGGTGTAGTAGCTGACGCCGCGACCGAGCGAGAGATTGAGGAAAATATGCTGGCTCGCTACTCCGTTCTGTACCAGCATCTCCACCAGCTGTTCCAGTTCTTGCAGCGGCTGCGCGTCAAGTTCATAACGAGCAAGCAGTTCGCGTAAGGCCTCGAAGACGGCAGGCGGCGCGCCCGCCACGGCATGCAGGGCGCGCAGAAATTCCAGCGCGTGCAGAATTTGCCGCCGCTGCTCTCCGCGTCCCATCTTCCAGAGAAAACGTTCCACCACCTCGTGGCGCACATCATCATCCCCGAACGAGATGCTGATGCCGCTCAGCAGCGAGCTTATATAGCGTTTCTCCACTTCCGGCATGCTCGCTGCACTCTCTGTAGTGTCACTCACCTCTTCGCTCAGACTATCGACAGGGTAGAGTGCCTCAAGCCGGGCCTGAGCCAGGCGCTCGCCGTCCTCGGAGCGGCTGATCTGCTCCATCAGACTGAGCAAGAGGCGGGCGGCGTGGTCGTCGAGATGGAGGCGATTGATGAAGCCACCGGCAACGCCGATATGGCCGAGTTCCAGCCGATACTGCTCAATCTTGAGTTGCGCCAGCACGTCACAGGCCAGTTGCACTATTTCGGCATCAGCTGCCGCCGTCTGCCCGCCGAATAGTTCTACGCCGAGCTGCGTATGCTGGCGATAGCGTCCGCGCCCCGGAGCCTCGTAGCGGAAAACTGGCCCCGCGTACTGGAAACGCTGCGGCAGCGGCTGCTGCTGGTAGTGATCGCGATAGAGACGGCAGATTGAGGCAGTGTATTCCGGTCGCAGGCAGTGATCGCGGTGATGCAGGTGAAAGGCGTAGAGATTCTGCCACGCTTCCTGCCCGAAGCTGGTCAGAAAGAGATCACTGCGTTCCAGGATCGGCGCGTCAACGGGGGCATAGCCGGCAGAGGCCAGAAAAGCCTGCACGCGCTCCGTCAACCAGTGCTGCTGCTGATACGTCTCCGGCAGGAGATCATACATGCCACGCAGCCGCTCTATCCGCTTTCTCATAACTCCCTTAACCCTCTATTCTTCTTTTGTCTGTTCGTCTGTTTTCCCGCGCACAATCATCGTACCCGCGCCCTGATCGGTAAAGAGTTCGCGTAGCAGGACGTGCGGCTCCCGGCCATCGACGATATGCACGCGCGGCACTGCCTGCAAGGCATCCAGACAGGCCGAAACCTTTGGAATCATGCCGCCGTTAATGACGCCTTGCTCGATCAGTTGCTTCGCCTCCTGCTCGGTCAGTTCAGAGATCAGCGAACCGTCCTGGCGGCAGATGCCGATGACGTTGCTCAGGAAGATAAGCTTCTCCGCGTTGAGCGCCCCGGCCAGGTGCGCGGCCACCAGATCGGCGTTGATATTCAGGCACGTGCCGTTCGGCCCCTCGCCCAGCGGCGCCACCACCGGAATGTAGCCCTGGTCGACCAGCACCTGCACGGGCGTGGGGTCAACTGTTTCGATTTCGCCCACGAAGCCAAGCCGCTCATCGGCAAAACGCGCGCGTACCATACTGCCATCCGTGCCGCTCAGGCCGATCGCTTTGCCACCCATCTGCGCCGCCATCGAGACCAGTCGCTGGTTCACCTGCCCCAGCAGCACCATACGCACCACTTCGAGTGTCTGCGCATCGGTGACACGCAGCCCCTGCTCAAACTGCGTGGGAATATTCAGCTTCGTTAGCCATTCGTTGATATACGGGCCGCCGCCGTGTACCAGCACCGGATTTGCCCCCAACGCCCGCAGCCACACGATGTCCTGCAAAACCTCGCGCTGGTGTTCCAGCGTGCTGCCACCCAGTTTTATCACCAGCGTCTTGCCCTTCAAAAAATCGATGTACGGCAGGGCCTCGCGTAGCACCTGCGCAATCAAATGATGATCGCTGATAATGTCGCCTTCTGGCGTTGTTGAAAATGTAATAGACATAGATGAGACCTCTCACATGCTTTACCGGTTTTAAGGATTGCTTCTTTCCGGTACCGGTTTTCCAGTGTACAGCAACAATAAGTATGATTACGGATAAAGAGCCAGCGCAGGCAAGCCCGCCGTCTCCGGGAAGCCAGCAAGCCGGTTTGCATTCTGCACGGCCTGACCTGCCGCGCCCTTGACGAGATTATCCAGGCAGCCGATCACGACAAAACGCCCGGTGCGCGCATCCACCATTGGATAGATGATGCAGGCATTGCTGCCATACGTCCACTTCGTATGCGGCGGCTGGTCAACGATATGCACAAACGGCTCGTTGACGTAGTATGCTTCATACAATTCGCGCACTTCCGCCGTCGTTGGCGCGTGCCGCCCATTCTCCTGCCTGAAGTTGGCATAGCAGGTTGCCAGGATGCCGCGTGTCATGGGCATGAGATGCGGGATGAAGGTGATACGCAGGGTGGCTACTGGATGGCCGCCAGCCTGCGCTCCCGCTTCCAGTTCCTGCACCATCTCGGGCAGGTGGCGATGGCCGGAGAGACTGTAGGCGCTGACATCCTCATTGGCCTCGGCGTAATGCGTCCCCAGCGTGAGGCCGCGCCCGGCGCCGCTAACGCCGGATTTGGCATCGATGATGATATCCGGCTCGATCAGGCCATGCGCGAAGGCGGGCAGCAAGGCGAGAATGGCGGTGGTGGCATAACAGCCGGGGTTGGCCACCAGCGCGCTTTCGGCGATACGGTCGCGGTGCCGCTCGCACAGCCCGTAGACGGCAGTTTCCAGCAGGGCAGGCGCGGGATGACTGTGTTTGTACCACTGCTCGTATTCAGCAACGTTGCGCAGGCGGAAATCAGCCGAGAGGTCTACTACCCGCATGCCGCGTTCAAGCAGCTTGACCACAGATTCCGCCGCCGCCGCGTGGGGCAGGCAGACAAAGGCCAGATCGGTCTGCTCCGGCTCATCCGTAATCACCATAGCCGGATCAATCGCTCTGCGCGCATCCGGGGCATAGGCCAGCGCCTGCAACTGCGGGAACACTTCGTCCAGTCGCTTGCCCGCCGCGCTGCGCCCCGTCACCGATGTAACGGTAAAATAGGGATGCCCGGTCAGCAGTCGCAGCAGTTCCAGCCCGGTATAGCCCGTCACGCCGACAATCGATACCGTGACCATCGTTTTTCCCTCCTGTTGAGCCATGTCATGCTTCGCCCTCGCTCAGCATGACATGGCCGACTCAACTTGACCATAAAAAAAGCCCCCGCCCCTGCTCGCGCAGCAAAGGGACGAGAGCAACATCTGCATTGCACTCCCGTGGTACCACCCCGGTTGCCTTCCATCTCCACCTGATGCTGTGGAGATACCTCCTCTTTGTCGACACCCTGCGCCACCTCATTGTAACGTGGGTGGAAGACCACTTTTTCTGGTTCAAACGCTGCGTGGGAACCAGCCACCCGGCCTACTTGCCTCTCACAAAAGAAAAGCTTTCTTCGGCCAGCCGCTCACGACGCGGTTCTGAGGAAGCATACACCTGCCAGGCTCTCACCAGTTTCCCGGCTCGCTGTCGGTCGCCATCCTCATACTATCTTCGTTCAACGCGGGACAGTCTCTATTCACTTGCTATAGTTAAGGATAGCAGCAGACGAGAGAATTGTCAACTAACGGCAGGCCCAAAAACGCAAACAAGATTCTCTTGACAGCGCCAGCCATAATGAGGAAAATAGCAGCAGAACAGAAAGGATAGCACATGCCCTACCATCTCTTGATCGATGCGGACGACACCCTCTGGGAAAATAACATCTACTTTGAGCGCGCCACCCACGCCTTCATCGAGTTTCTCAATCACTCCAGCCTCACACCGGCAGAGGTGCAGGCGGTGCTGGATGAGGTTGAACGGCTCATGGGCTACGGTTCCACCAGTTTCACCAGAAGCCTGATCGAGACCTATTATCGTCTGGCGGAAAAAGAGGTGAGCGACGAGGATATCCAGCGCATACGCCAGTTTGGCGAGCAGATTCGCCTCCATCCCATAGAGTTGCTCGAAGGCGTGCAGGAGACGCTGGACTACCTCTCCGCGCGCCATCACCTGATCTTGCTCACCAAAGGAGATGCCGAGGAGCAGAAACTCAAAGTTGAACGCTCAGGCATTGAGCATTTCTTCAAGCAGGTCATTGTCGTCCACGAAAAAGAGGTCGCCACCTACCGCCAGATACTCGACCAGTTACAGCTTCCCGCAAACGAGACCTGGATGATCGGCAACTCTCCGCGCTCGGACATCAACCCCGCGCTGGCTGCCGGCCTCAACGCCGTCTTCATCCCCCACCCCCACACCTGGCATCTCGAACACGAAGAGGTTACACTTGTAGATGACGGGCGGTTGCTGACGCTCTCGCGCTTCGCGGATTTGCGCAAGCATTTTTAGTCCTGTGATACAAGCTGAATAGCTGCCGCAGGTCACCCATGTCCGGTGTCGAACGTGAGTGGCCTGCGCCGTGGACGTAAGTGAACACCTCTTGCGGGAACCTGCGGCGGGCTATTTACTGCCTGCGCAACAATCTGGACGCTTCATACGTCTAGTACAGTGGGAGCAAACTCATCATCCCCGTACTGGTACTTCCGGGGTAATCGGCGTGTCTGTGTGTGATAAAACAGGCAACGGCAGCGATATTACTATCGCAGACAGTATTTCACGAGAGGGCAGGAACGAGCGTGGCAATCGATAGCAACGAATTGCTTGGGCAGGTGCTGGGAACGTGTACCCTGCAGCGCCTGCTTGGACGCGGGGGTATGGGGGCCGTCTATCTCGCGCAACAATCACGCCCCCGGCGTTCTGTGGCCGTCAAAGTGCTTGTCCCCGGCCTGCTGCTGGAAAGCCGCATTCGCGACGAATTTCTGGCGCGTTTCCGCCGCGAGGCCGACGCCATTGCCGCCCTCGACCACATCAATATCATGCCTGTCTATGAATATGGCGAGCAGAAGCAACTGGCCTATCTGGTCATGCCCTATGTCGCGGGGGGTACCCTGCGCGAGGTGCTGGAAAAGCGGGGCATTCTCCCGCTCAACGAAGTCTTGCCCATTATCGACCAGGCGGCCTCTGCCCTTGACTACGCGCACCGGCAGGGTATCGTTCACCGCGACCTCAAGCCGGGCAACATTCTCTTTCACGCCGACGGGCGCGTGCTGCTGGCCGATTTCGGGCTGGCGAAGGTGCTGAAAGAGACAACGGATGCCGATTCGACGTTGACCAGTCTGGGGACGGTCATCGGCACCCCTGAATATCTTTCGCCGGAACAGGCCACCGGCAGCCAGATAGACCCGCGCACCGATATTTATTCGCTCGGCGTCATCCTCTACCAGATGCTCGGCGGTCGCGTCCCCTTTACCGGCGCAACCCCCGTCGCCATTGCCATCAAACATACAATGGAGGAACCGCCGCCGATTACCGACAAGAATCCGGCGTTGCCTCATGGCGTCGTTGCCGTCGTTATGAAGGCAATTGCAAAGAAGCCCGAACAACGGTACGCGAGCGCAGGCGAACTCGCGCAGGCGCTGCGAGCAGCCACGCCTGAAAGATTTCGCGATAAATCATCCTCTATCGCCCCCTTCATGCTGGAACGCGCCACACCCGTGTCCCTGCTGAGCAACGATACGATACTTGACCTGTCAGCCATAAGCGAAAGCGAGGCCGAGGCAACGCTCGCGGACCCGCCAGCACAGAAACAGGCAGTCAACGGCCCAACTATGGCGAAACCAGCAGGCACAGAAACGGTGAGCGCAGGAACGACAGGCAAAACGCCCCTGGCAACCCGCCGCCTGTATGAGGAGCGCAGCGAAAAACGGCGAGGATGCCTGCCGCTCTGGATGACCCTGCTCGCCGGTTTACTGGCCGTCTTCGTCATCATCGGCAGCATTGCCCTCTACATGCGGCCAGAAGGAGCGGCAACAGGTTCTGTCTCGAATATGCCGACCAGCACACAGGTAGCCAGAGCCTCGGCAACAGCCGTCGCTCAATCATTGCCACCACCTCTCGTTTCCGTTGGCAACCTGCTCTACAGCACAACGCTGCCGGGCGAGCATTGTGATCACGCAGGCGGCCAGTGGAGCAGCAGCCTGAATGCGCGCGTTATATGTAACGCCTCTGATACCGAGGTGAAGGATAGCAGCACAAATTTCTTAGCCGGTACCTTCCTGGACAAGCTCTCCAGCGGCTATGGTATACCTTCTGACTACGTGTTGCAGGTACAGGTACGCCAGGGCGCCGATTCGCGCGGGAAATTTGGCGTCTTCTTCCGCAACCAGCCGGGGGATAACGAGGGAGCATTCTCCTTCCTGCTTGACCAGTCGAAAAACAGCTGGTCTGTCTACACCTACGATAACCAGACAGGCGCATCCCACCAGATCGCTACAGGGCCTATCCTGGCCGCGTCGCTCAACAGTCTCATCACCATCGACGTCGTCGTGAATTACAGAACCTTCACCTTCTACCTCAACGGTCATTATCAGGGATATGCTCAAAGTCCTTCATACCCCTCCGGCACCCTCGGCCTCGCTTCTGACGTGGGGGCCGATGTCTTCTTCAAGAATCTGGCCCTTTACGCGCTGCCAGGTTGAACAGGCCAGAGAGTTACCGGTCTGAACATATCTATAGCTCTTTTCTGTTACCCTTCATATCCATTCCGAATGGCTCCATTCTATGACGCAAGAACATTCACCCGACACCCAGACTATTCGCTGCGAAGCAATTACCGACGAGATTGTCACTTCCTGCGCAAAGCAAGGCTTCGTACTCGACTTTGCCGAAGAAGTGATGCGCTTCGATCTTTCTCTCGCCTTTGCTTATTTTCTCTGTTTCCCCTGGGAAGCAGTCAGCAAGGAAATGTGTTAGAGAAGTGTTAGCGTTATATTTGAGTTCCGTTAGATCACTTGACATATTTTGTGAGATGCTATATGTATAGAAATGGAACATCCAGCATGCAGAGAAGACACACGAAGGAAGGCAATCCGAAGGAGGTGAGCGTATGGCACAGCCATTCGTTGTGATGGGAACCTTCGCCGATCTGGAACGAGCGACTCGCGAAGTCTGCGCGCAAATTGATGAGCTGGCAGGGCATGTTCCTGATGAGGAAGCTCGCGTCTATGCCAGCCTGGCGAAGGAGAACCTCTGGAAGATGCTCCAGACTTCTCATAAGCGCGCACTTGCCCGTGAGGGGTTTGGACGATGAATTGAAACCTGTCAAAAAAGGAATTGAATAGTGCGGCGTAAAGTGCAGCACAAAACAAAGAGATGAAAGGAGGATACATGCTATGATGATTGCATCTGGTTTGCTTCTCTTACGTCTCGTTACTGGTCTCATCTTTGTTGGACATGGCGTCCAGAAACTCTTTGGCCTCTTCGGCGGCCATGGGCTGACCGGAACCAGTCAGATGATGACACATCTGGGACTTCGCCCGGCTCGCTTGTGGGCGGTTATTGCTGCTCTGGGTGAGTTTATCGGTGGCCTCTTGCTGGCGGTTGGCTTCATCACTCCGATCGCTGCATTGCTTGTCTGTGGGGTTATGCTCGTGGCCATTGCGAAAGTTCACTGGCCAAAGGGCTTCTGGAACAGCCAGGGCGGCTATGAGTATAATCTGGTCTTGCTCGCCGTTGCTGTAGCTATCGGTATTATGGGGGCCGGGCAGTTCTCGCTCGATGCGCTCTTTAATCTGAACTTCCCCGAACCCCAGACCTTCTTGATCGGTGCGCTGGTTCTCGTTGTCCTGCTGGCCGTCGCCATCCCGCTGGGAAGATGGATCGAGCAGCATGCCGGGACATGGAGCGGGCGCATCCAGCATCCCGCGCAGGTATAAGCGCGTAACCATACATCATCTCTCTTGAGGGACGTAGACTTAAAGGCAGCGGCGGGTGCTGTTGCTACGCCGCTGCCTTTCATAGGAAAGTGAGCGAAAAAAGTGTAGAGCCAGGTGAAAACTAGAAGAAAGCGCAGGTAAAAGTATTTTCTACCTCCTGCTTTTCAGCAGGGAAAGGGGCCAGCATGCAGCAGACAACAAAGACTTCAGAGGCGCAGGGGCGAGTATCACGCTATCAACCTCCCCGCTTTTCAGCCAGCGATACGCCCCGGCAGCAACAATCCAGGGAACCATCACAGCGGGATCCTTCTCGCAAACGATTGGGCTTCTGGCTCTGGTTGCTCCTGTTGATATTCTTGATCAACCTGTTCTTCTACGGCCCGCTGTTCTTCAATCTGGCAGGCGCCGGGCAGGCAACAACAATCAGTCTGTCCTACAGTAGCTTTTTGCAGCAGGTAGAGCGGGGCAATGTACGCAGCGTGACGATCAGGAGCGACGATTCCGTCAGTGGCACTTTCAAAACTCCTCTCCACGAGCAACAGAGCAACGGACAGGGAGCAGTCACAGCAACCAGCTTCACAACCTTTATACCGGCAACGGGCGACCCTGGCCTCTTGCCTTTGTTAGAGAAACAAGGGGTAGAGGTGAGTGCAGAGCCGGTACAGTCCCCCTGGTGGCAAACAGCTCTGGTATGGTTTGTAAACCTGCTGCCAGTCTTCTTCCTGCTCTATGTCGGCTTTATGAGCTGGCGCGGTATGCGCCAGATGCAGGACTTGCAGAGTGGCGGCCTCTTTGGCATCGGGCGGAGCCGGGCGAAGCTTTACAGCGAGGAGCGCCCCACAACCACTTTCGCCGACGTGGCAGGAGTAGACGAGGCTAAGATGGAATTGCGTGAAGTCATCGACTTCTTGCGCGACCCCCAACGTTTCCTCAAGATCGGCGCGCATATTCCCAAGGGCGTGCTGCTAGTTGGCCCACCGGGGACGGGTAAAACCTTGCTGGCGCGCGCCGTCGCCGGTGAGGCAGGGGTGCCATTCTTCAGCGCGAGTGCCACCGACTTTGTCGAACTATTCGTCGGCGTCGGAGCCAGTCGTGTACGCGACCTGTTTGCGCAGGCGCGCAAACATGCCCCCTGCATCATTTTCATTGATGAGATCGATGCCATCGGGCGAACACGAAGCGGTGCGGGTACCATTGCCAGTAACGATGAACGAGAACATACATTGGAGCAAATGCTTGTCGAGATGGATGGCTTCGAGCCACACGAGGCCATTGTGGTTCTGGCCGCAACCAACCGTCCCGATGTCCTTGATCCGGCCCTGCTCCGTCCCGGTCGCTTTGATCGCCAGGTGGTGGTTGACCGCCCTGAACGACGCGGTCGGGAAGCCATTCTGCGCATTCATACCCGCAACGTTCCATTAGCCCCTGATGTTAATCTGGAGGAACTGGCTCGCGGTACCCCCGGCTTCTCAGGCGCGGATCTGGCAAATCTGGTAAATGAGGCCGCGCTGGCGGCGGCCCGGCATGGCAAGATTCGGGTAGATCGCTACGACTTCCAGGAGGCGCTGGATAAATTGCTGCTGGGAGGCAAACGGGAAGCCCTCATGGATGAGCGTGAGCGGCGTATTGTGGCCTATCACGAAGGGGGCCATGCCCTGGTCGCAGCTGTACTACCTGAAGTTGATCCGCTCTATAAAGTGACCATTGTGCCACGCGGGCGCTCGCTCGGCGTCACGCAGTTTTTGCCAGAGGATGATCGGCACAACTACCCGCGTTCTTATCTCCTCCAGCGTCTGGCCGTTGCCCTGGGCGGCAGGACAGCAGAGGAAGTTGCCCTGGGTGAAATCACCTCGGGGGCGGAAAACGATCTCAAAGAGGCAACGCGTCTGGCAAGACGGATGGTGACCGAATGGGGCATGGGTGAAAGTACAGGGGTAGTCGCCTATGATCTGGAGAACGAAAATACTTTCCTCGGCCAACCTTCCCTGCATGAGCATAGTCGCCTGTATGCAGAGGCGACAGCACAGCGCGTGGATGCCGAGGTAGAACGGCTCCTGGAGGAAGCCCATCAACAAGCCCGCACGGTGCTTACCGAACACCGCGCCGCTCTGGATCGCCTGGCTCAGGCCCTGCTTCAGGAGGAAGTGCTGGAACGCGAACAGGTTCTCTCTCTCATTGCCGCCGCACAGCCCGTTTCGAACTCCGTAGCGAGTGGAGAGGGCGACAGAACAAGTATTCATCAAGGAGGGAGCTTATGAGTATGGCAACGACAAAGATAGAGAAGCAACATATCTCATTTGCAACCTGGATCGGACTTTTTATCTCCTTAATCGGTCTACCGGCCTTTACGTTTGCCTTGCGCTGGATAGTGCCAAAGCCGGTAAACTTCTCGCTGGTTCTCGTCCTTATATTCGCCTTTGAGTGGATTGCGGCGCTGGCAGTTCTTGCCATTATTGTGTTCTTTGAACGGCAACCTTTGAGTTCTATTCATCTACAATGGCCTACCTGGAAGCAGGTGGGATGGGCCATTGTTTTCTGGCTGCTGGGTTTGCTCTCCTTTGCCATCTCATCTCTACTGGTGCAATTTCTCAAACTGAGTACGATCAATATATCCTCCTTCGCCAGCGTTCCCCTGCTGTTGCGCATTGCCATTCCACTGACCGCCGGTTTTTGTGAGGAAGTGCTGTTTCGCGGCTACGTCATTGAACGCATTCGCATGCTTACCGGAAATATCTGGTGGGGAGCCATTATCTCCCTTATCGGCTTTGCTCTGGCACATCTCGCCGGATACGGGCTGGCTGGAGCCATCCAGATCGGTGTGTGGGCGATAGTGGTGACATTGCTCTACATCTGGCAACGCAACCTGGTTGCCTGCATGCTCATGCACGCACTTAACGATGGCTACGCCTATGTTCTGCTCCCACTTCTGTTTCACCTGTGACATGCTGCCTCTCAATAATAAAGAGGAGCTGCCCAACCAGCGGGCAGCTCCTCTTTTTCATGCAACAAAACGAAGAAAGTAGACAGGAGGCATATACTTCAAGAGGGGATACCTGACTCCTGGAAGCCCATCTTCACTGGAAGTCCACCTTGCGATCGCTCCCGACCGCCCGATGGAACCATCGTCGTCATGGGTTCCCATACTTCTCCGGCTTCACCTTCCACTGAAGATAGGCCGCACGATTCTCATCAAACGCGCTTCTCCTTTCTCAGGAAGGCTGAAGAGGAGAGGCCGAGGAGTTTTCCCCCGGCCTTCTTCGTATCAGCGAACACCGGCTGCGCTCAGTTCCTTCTCAGGTTCAGCATGCTGAGTCTCGACTTGAGGCTCGACATTACTGCCTGGAAGCTGAGCCTGGCCACCGGTGATGCTGATCCGTTTGGGCTTGCTCTCCTCACTCAGAGGTACCGTGATGGTCAGCACGCCATTGTGATAGCTGCTCTCAATTTTATCGGCGTCAATCGGCTTCGGGAAGGTAATAGAACGCTGGAACGTCCCGGTGCCGATCTCACGCACCAACCAGGTACCCTCTTTCCCCTGCTCATCTATAGATGGATATTCACCTTTGATGACCAGGGTGTTGTCCTGTACCGTCACATCCAGGTTATCCAGTTTGATACCGGGCAGCATGACCTGCACCTCATAGCCATGAGGGGTCTCGTAGACATTCATCGATACCGGCGTACCGATGAAGGGCTGAGGCAAGGTCAGCCAGTTACCAAACCTGAACGGACGGACAAAGCTCTCATCAAAGAGCCGGTTCATCGCATCACGCAAACTGAGCATTTCACGCCAGGGATCATAACGTACCAGAGTAGTCATACGCAATCACCTCCTTAGTGAAATTGCGCAGCAAGGCGCTTACGATACCAGGAAAGAGAGGTGGCAGTCGGCCTTGTTCAACACTACCTGTTGGTTTTCCGGTTTCGTCACTTTTCAAACCACCTCACCGGGGATGCCACCCCTTTTTCCTGTTTCCATCAATAGAAACAATGAGGTGATCTTATTTATTCCGTAAAGTTATCTAACTTTTTCTGTCAGAATATTCCCTCATCTTCACCCCTCTCCAACGGCACAAGGTGGATATCGATATCGCGGCTCATGCGTAGCACCCGGTTGATGGTCGAGCCGCGCAGGAGTTCTTCCCAGCGGCTGCGCGCTGGCTGGCCCAGCACGAGTTGCGTGATCTGACGCTCGCGGGCAATCTCGACGAGGGTTTTTGCAATATTGTTGCTCCTGGCGTGTATGACCTCGGCCCCCAGGTCTTCGGCCAGCACCGCATGTTCCTGCAGACGTTTCATGGCGGCCTCTCTGTGTCTCTTCGCCTCTCCGCCATACTTGAGCCAGCCGATCAGTTTGTTCGTGAAAGCGAGATAGCCCTGCGGCTGGATATTGATGGCGATGAGGTCAGCGTGCAAACCATGCGCAAGCCTCCAGGCGTCACGAATGACCTGACGGGTATGCGGGCGCGCATCGAAGCCGACCATCACGCGCTCGCTGGCGGGCCAGACGGCGTGGATGCCGTGTTCGCTCATATACTGCTGAAGTTGTTCTTCCGTCTTCTCTGCTGTGCGGCGCAAGGCCAGCTCGCGCAGCGCCGTCAGGTTCCCTTCACGGAAGAAATTGTTGAGCGCGGCATCAATGCGGTCGCGCGGGTAAATGTTACCGTGTTTCATGCGCTGGCGCAGGGCGTGGGGAGAGATGTCCACAAGCTCAACCTCGTCGGCCTGATCGAGAATCCAGTCTGGCAACGTTTCGCGCACGCGCACGCCGGTGATGCTGGCAACCAGGTCGTTGAGGCTCTCAAGGTGCTGGATGTTGAGAGTTGTGACCACGTCGATGCCTGCGGCAAGGATTTCCAGCACATCCTGATAGCGTTTGGCGTGCCTGGAGCCGGGGACGTTGGTATGTGCCAGTTCATCGATAAGCGCCACTCTGGGATGGCGAGCGATGATAGCATCCGTATCCATCTCTTCGAGCGTCACGCCCCGGTAGGAGACTTTCTTGCGCGGAATGATCTCTAAATCTCCGATCTGCGCCTGCGTCTGGGGTCGGCCATGCGTTTCGACATAGCCGACCACCACGTCGGTTCCCCGACTCTCGCGGCGATGTCCCTCGTTGAGCATAGCATAGGTCTTGCCCGCTCCTGCCGCCGAGGCCAGGTAGACGCGCAGGCGACCGCGCCGGTGTCCATAGCCGCTATCCTGCGAGTCAGGCTGCTCTCCTGTCTGCCCCTGTGCAGGAGCAGCCGGGGGAACAACGCCCAGATCGCTATCGCGCAGGCTATAGCGGCGCAGCAGTTCTTCCGGGTCTGGCCGACCCTCCTCGCGCTGCGGAGTGCCAGGATCAGATGGTTGCTCGCTCATCTTGCTCATCAATTTGCTACTTCAGCGCATCCAGCGCCATATTCAATTCAAGGACGTTGACATACGGCTCGCCAAAGATGCCCAGGAAGCGGCCATGCACATGGCTCATGACCAGTTGTTGCACCACGCTCTCGCTCAACCCGCGCGCCTTCGCCACAATCGGCACCTGATAGAGCGCGCCAGCAATCGTGATGTCCGGGTCTAAGCCAGAGCCAGAGGTCGTGACGAGATCAACCGGCACCGGGCCGGAAGGAACGGGCAGTCCCTCCGCTTTAAACTCGGCTTTCCACGCCGCCACGCGCTGCTGCACATCCTGAATAAGTGTCTTATTCGTCGGCCCCAGATTTGAGGCCGTTGAGTTCTCCGCGTTATATGGCTGCGGCTGCCCCGTGTTCTGGTTGACGGTGGCCGAAGGCCGCCCGTGAAAGTATTGCGGCTCTGTCCAGTATTGCCCGATCAACTGCGAACCGATCACCTGTCCCTGCGCATTATATACCAGACTGCCGTTGGCCTGGGAGTGGAAGAGCAACTGCGACAGGCCGGTAACTACGCCCGGATAAAGAAAGCCGGTCACAATCGTCAGAAGCAGCGTCAGCACCAGCGCCGGGCGCAGGTATTTCGTCAAAAACGTTTTCATTTTCCATTACCTTTCCTTGCCGCAAACGTAGCCGACAAGTCTGTAGCAACCATTCTTCACTTCACAGCGTCAGGTGCAGCACCTGCAAGATCAGGTCGATCAGCTTGATGCCGAGGAAGGGGGCGATGATACCGCCGATGCCGTAGATCAGCAGATTGCGGCGCAAGAGCGGCCCGGCCCCGATCGGGCGATATTTGACCCCGCGCAGAGCGAGAGGGATGAGCGCGATGATGATGAGCGCGTTGAAAATCACGGCGGAAAGCACCGCGCTGTGCGGCGTCGCCAGTTGCATGACGTTGAGGGCCTGCAACTGTGGATAGGTGATCGAGAAGGCAGCCGGGATGATGGCGAAGTATTTGGCCACGTCGTTGGCAATACTGAAAGTGGTCAGCGCGCCGCGTGTAATCAGCAGTTGTTTACCCACTTCGACGACCTCAATCAGCTTGGTCGGGTTGGAGTCCAGATCGACCATGTTGGCGGCCTCTTTAGCGGCCTGCGTACCGGTATTCATCGCCACGCCCACATCGGCCTGCGCCAGCGCCGGAGCATCGTTGGTGCCGTCGCCCGTCATTGCCACCAGCCGTCCGCCTGCCTGCTGCTCTTTGATCAGCTTCATCTTGGTCTCCGGCGTCGCCTGCGCCAGGAAGTCATCGACACCGGCTTCTTTTGCGATAGCGGCGGCGGTGAGCGGATTATCGCCGGTAATCATGATGGTGCGAATGCCCATGCGTCGCAGTTCATCGAAGCGCGCCCGCATGCCGCCCTTGACAATATCCTTGAGTTCGATCACTCCCAGCACGCGCGCCTGTTCACCTGAACCATCCGGCCCCGTTTCCGTCTCGGCCACCACCAGCGGCGTGCTGCCTGCACGGGCGATACCATCGACGATCCGCTTCAGTTCGTCGTTATGCGCTGTGTCGCCTCCATGCTCAGCCACATACGCCGCCACCGCGTCTCCGGCTCCTTTGCGAATGCTGTGGACGGAATTGCCGTTGCCCTGCGCCCCGCCCAGGTCCACTCCACTCATGCGCGTCATGGCCGAGAAGGGGATGAAGGTCGCGGAAGCGTCCACGCCGTCGGTAAGGCCATATTTCTCCTTCGCGAGCATGACGATGGAGCGGCCTTCCGGGGTCTCGTCGGAGAGGCTGGAAAGCATGGCGGCACGGGCCACGTCGCGTTCATCGACGCCGGTGAGCGGCACGAAGCGTGTGGCCTGCCGATTGCCCAGCGTAATGGTGCCGGTCTTGTCCAGCAGCAGCACATCCACATCGCCTGCCGCCTCAACGGCGCGCCCGCTCATCGCCAGGACGTTGCGCTGCACCAGTCGGTCCATGCCTGCGATGCCGATGGCTGAGAGCAGCCCGCCAATGGTAGTTGGAATCAGGCAGACCAGCAGGGCAATCAGTGTGGTGACCGAGACGGGCTGGCCTGAGTAGATGGCGAACGGCTCAAGGGAGACCACCACCAGCACGAAGATGATGGTCAGGGCGGCAATCAGGATATTCAGGGCAATCTCGTTGGGCGTCTTCTGTCGCTTTGCCCCCTCAACCAGCGCAATCATGCGATCAAGGAAAGTTTCACCGGGGTTGGCGCCGATACGCACGATAATCCAGTCGGAAAGTACGCGCGTGCCACCCGTCACGGCGCTGCGGTCGCCGCCGCTTTCGCGAATGACCGGGGCCGACTCGCCGGTGATGGCCGACTCGTCGACGGAAGCCACGCCCTCGATGACATCGCCATCGCCGGGAATTTGATCGCCTGCCTCGACCAGCACCAGGTCGCCCTTGCGCAGTTGCGGCGCAGGCACCTCTTCGACCTTGCCGGAGCGATCAGGAGTTGCCAGCCGTTTCGCCATTGTGGTGGTGCGCGCCCGGCGCAACGTCTCGGCCTGCGCCTTGCCGCGCCCCTCGGCCATGGCTTCAGCGAAATTGGCGAAGACAACAGTGAACCAGAGCCAGACGGCTACCGCCAGCACGAAGATGGTCTCATAGGTCAACTGTGTACGCGGCAAAGCTGGCGTGGGGGCGGCGAAGAGCAGGCGCACGAACTCGATGGTGGTGACGACGCTGCCAATCTCGACCACGAACATGACCGGGTTCTTGACCTGCACACGCGGATCGAGCTTCTTGAAGGATGCCGGAATAGCAGAGCGGATGATCTTCGGATCCCAGATAGAGAGACTACCCTTGCGCCGCGTCTTCCACTGCCTGACTTCCAGGCTATCGGTCTGTGTGCCGGTTACGTCAGTCTTCATTAGAACACCCTCCCCGCGTGCATCAGTAGTTGTTCGACTATCGGCCCCAGCGCGTAGGCCGGGAAAAAGGTCAGCGCGCCCACGATCAGGATCACACCGAGCAAGAGACCAACGAAGAGCGGTCTGGTGGTGGGAAACGTCCCCAATCCTGCCGGTACCACCCTCTTTTTGACCAGCGCGCCGCCCAGGGCCAGCAGAGGGATAACTTCGGCAAAGCGACCGATGAGCATGGCGAAACCCAGCATCCAGTTATAGAAAGGGGAGTTGCCGTTGAGTCCGGCGAAGGCCGAGCCGTTGTTGGCATTGGTAGAGGTAAAGGCATAAAGAATGTCGGTCAGCCCGTGCGGCCCCAGATTGCCCGCGCCGGTGGTCAGCCCGGCTGTTCCCTGCGGCAGCACGACGGCGACGGCGCTAAAGCCCAGAACGACAAGCGGCGAGACCAGCAGAGCGAGCATCGCCATCATGATCTCCTTGCGCTCGATCTTCTTGCCCAGGTATTCTGGCGTTCTACCCACCATCAAGCCCGCTATAAAGACGGCGATGATAGCGAACATAATCATGCAGTAGAGGCCCGCGCCAACGCCACCGAAGATGATTTCGCCGAGGGCCATGTTCGTGATCAGCACCAGCCCGCCCAGCGGCGTATAGCTATCGTGAAAACTCATGACGGTACCCGTCGAAGTGGCGGTCGTGGTTACTTCCTGAAGCGAGGAAAGGGTGATGCCGTAGCGTACCTCCTTGCCCTCCATGTTGCCGCCTGTCTGATAGGCGCTGACCTGCTGGCTGGCCCCCGCACCCGTCAACAGCGGGTTACCGCTCTGCTCGGCTCCAATCACGATCCCTACGCCAACCACAAAGAGGATAGCCGAGGCAATCCAGAGAACCCAGCCCTGACGCGTATCACCGACCCACTTGCCGAACATGTAGAACAGCCCGGCACCGAGGCAGATTTCCTCCAGAATGATGATCAGCGCGGTGAAGGCATCGGGGTTCTCAAAGGGATGGGCCGCGTTGACGTTGAAAAAGCCGCCGCCATTGGTTCCCAGGTCCTTGATGGCCTCCATCGAGGCCACTGGCCCCTGAGCAATGATCTGCGTCTGGCCATTGAGAGTATGCACGACCGTATAAGGGTTGAAGTTCTGGATCATGCCCTGTGAGACGAAGACCAGCGCGACGACCACGCAGATCGGCAACAGCAGGTAGAGCGTGCAGCGCACGAGATCGACCCAGAAGTTGCCCAGCGTTTGCGCGCTGCGACGGGCGAGGCCGCGTACCAGCGCCACTGCCATCGCGATTCCGGCAGCGGCGGAGACGAACTGGTGAAAGGTCAGCCCGGCCATCTGGGTCAGGTAGGTCATCGTCTGCTCACCCGCGTAGTTCTGCCAGTTGGTGTTGGTGGTGAAACTGGCGGCGGTGTTGAAGGCCAGTTGCGGCTCCACATTGGGCAGATTCTGCGGATTGAACAATGGCCCCTGCCACTGCTGCGTGCGCTCAAACAGATAGAGCAGCAGCATACCCACCAGGCTGAAGATCAGCACGGAGAGCATATAGCCCGTCCATTTCTGCTCCTCCTCTGGATTGATACCGGCCAGTTTGTAAAAAAACCGTTCCACCGGAACGAAGACCGGCGAGAGCCAGGTACGTTCACCATTGAAGATCTTATACATATACAGGCCAAGCGGCTTCGTCAACAGCAAGACGATGACCAGGAAAATCAGCACCTGCAGGACACTGTTCAGCGTTACAGGCATACCTTGTTCCTCACTTTTGCAAGAAGACGTTAAAACTTTTCGGGTAAAAGGAGCGCGATAAAAAGGTAGATCAGCACGACAACCGTGACGATGCCTACCAGGATGTATTCAATCGGCGAGTTCATCTATTCCCTCCTACAGGCGTTCGCAGCCCTCTGTGAAGAGGGTGAACGCGATAAAGGTGAGAATGGTCACCACAACGATAATCAGGTCAAGCATGTAATTCCTCCTCATCGGGCTGTGGATGTTCCGTATCCACAGCCTCTTCCGGGTGGCACATAGCCTCGCCACTCCTGCGTCCTGCCGCCTCTGTCGCCAGGCGCAGGATAGCCTCCATCGGGAAGGGCTTGGGCAGGTAGGCAAGGGGGCGGAATTCTGCCAGCCGACGCGGGCTGATACGCACGGCAGAAAGCACTACCACCGGGAGTTTCAAATCATCGCCATCAATCTCCTGCGGCAAGAGCCATCCCTGCTGGAGAGCAGTGCGCAGCACCTCCCAGCCGGTCAGATCAGGCAGGTTGATATCCAGAATGATGAGATCGAACGGCGTGGCTTGCAAATACGCCAGCGCGTTCTGTGCATCCATAGCCACACTCACCTCATGCCCGCGCGCATGCAGATTGCGTCTGAGCAGATCAGCTATCACAGCATCGTCTTCCACCAGTAAAATACGCGCTTCAAGCATGTCCTCATCCCTTCCTTCCAGGATAGCAGGCTCACCGCCGTTGATATCCTTCCGTCCTGATCCACAACGGTTCCACATCTTCAGGTCCAGCTGACCGTCCCAGGCTGGCATCGGCGTGCTGTGGACTCTCTGTCCACCGTCGCCGCAGCCAGAACAGAAACAGGCGTATGCCTGATCGTATACGCTCTTCACGAACTGACATCCGAATGATGAGCAACTGGCAGGGAGCAAATTCCAGCAGGCTCTTCAGTTCATGCATCTGGAGAAAAACTTCTCGCTTTTCCATAGTCAGCAGGATAATTGCATGGCAGCGCAGGTCGGCTACCAGCAAAGGAATATGCCGTATCGCATCTGTCGTGAAAATTTCGTAGCGTTCAACCGGGATGCTATATCTGTCAGCCTTCCAATGCACCGCTTCCAGAAAGTCTTTCGATTGCTGGATATGCTCCAGATGCGCTCCCCGTGAAGACGGCAGGCGCGGGGCGGCGATCAACGATACGGCAATCAAGGTGGCTCCGGCACGTCTGGCAAGATCGGCCACCAGTTCGATGGCTCCCATATCTACTCCATAAGTAAAAGGCAGCAGCCAGCGTGGTCTCTCCATCGCAGCCTCCTCCGAAAAGAAGGGAATACGCCGACGCAAATACTCATGCACGGCGGTTTCTTCTTTCCTCTGCTTTGCAGTGTAAAGCAAAATCCATCAGGGTGCGTTCTGGATATCGAGCTATTTGTTCTGGATATGCTCAGGATTTCTCTAAAGACGCTCAGGATTTTCTCAAGAAACTGAAAGCAGAGAAATGGCTTGCTCACCTTGAACGTGATTGGCGGCGTTATCCGGGGCAAACTCGCAAGCGGTGCGAAGTGAGGAGACGGCGGGCCGGAAGTCAGTGCAAATCGCTTCGCTCTGGCTCCCGGCCCGTTTTCATGATTCCGCTACTCGCAGGCTATGATACGCCAACGTTGGTGTACGCCTGTGAGAGATTTTGCACGGGCGGGATGATTTTGTCGGCGACCAGAAACTGTGTCATGGCCTGCCAGGTGGCGCTATCGTTGTAGCCGAGGTGGCCGTCACCTTTCCAGATAGGGATGGTCGCTTGCAGCACCTGCGTCGCCTCGTTGACATTCATGCCCGGCACGTAGGCTTTGCTGAGCTGCACCGCCTGCGCGGGGTTGTTGATGACATCCTGCAGGCCCTTCAACGTGGCCTGGACGAAGCTTTTGACCATCTGTGGGTGATTGTGCAGCGTGTCTTCGGTGACGATGATGCCGTTGGAGACGAGCGGCTGGTAATCGGAGACATCGAAGGTGCGTACCGCCATGCCCTTGCTACGCAGTTGCAGCGGCTCGTTATTGGAATAGCCGACAACCGCGTCCACCTTATGCGTATAGAGCGCGGTCACCTGTGTGAAGCCGATGGATTCGACATGCACATCTGAAAGCGAGAGGTGGGCGTGGTAGAGCAGCGCGAGCAGGCCAACATAGGTCGCGCCAAACGGCCCCGGCGAGCCGATGGTATGCCCCTTCAGGTCGGCCAGCGTTTTGATGGGCGAGTTGGCCGGAACAATGATGCTGACGGGGTAACGCTGGAAAATCGTGGACACGTCAACCACCGGCAAGTTTTTGCTGCGCGCCACCATGACCTCATCGCCACTGGCAAAGACGAGATTGTCGTGACCCAGCACCATTGAGCCGATCAGGTCGTTGACGATGCCGTGATGGAAGGTCACGTTCAGCCCGGCGGCCCTGTAATAGCCCTTGCTCTGTGCCACATAGAAGGGCGCGAACTGGATATCCGGGATGTAGCCCAGGCCAATCGAAACGTTGGTCAGGTTACTGCCGCCGCTTGAAGAAGGACCTGAGGTCGCAGTGCCGCAACCGGCAAGCACAAACATACTCAATACAAGCAGCGAAGAAAAAATCAGTAAAAGCGACGAACGGGTCTGCATGGTTGCACCTCTCCGTGTGAATATTCCTGTCTATGGTTTGCGCACAATCAATCTGCTTCAATTCACGTCGATCAGCGTCGATCAGCGTCAATCAGTAGACAATGGCGGCCAGTCTGGTCAGCAGCCAGGAGACGCCATAGTAGAGCGCCGCCAGCACAGCCAGAATGACCAGCGTGGCGAACATGAGCGCCAGATCATACTGGTTCTTCGCCAGCAGGATCAGGTAGCCCAGGCCCGTTGGACTGTTGTTGACCAGTTCCCCGACCAGGGCGCCGGTGATTGAGAGCGTCAGGCTCGTGCGCACTCCGGCCAGCACGGCAGGAAGGGCCAGGGGAAACTCGACATGCGCCAGCAGCGACCAGCCGCCCGCGCCATCCAGTCGGGCCGCGTCGGCCACTTCCGGGTCGATGGTCTGCACGCCGAGGATGGTGGTAATCACCATTGGGAAAAGGACAATCAGCGTGCAGAGGACCAGGTTTGGTCCGGGGCCGTAGCCCAGCCAGAGGCCGAGCAGGGGCGCGATCACAATGGCCGGAATGGCCTGGGCAGCCGCGAGGTAGGGGTGAATGGCGGCGGCAATCAGGCGCGACTTCGCCAGCCCGTAGCCCAGCGGCAGGGCAACGACCAGCGCGAGCAGGAAGCCGAACAGGCTCTCCTGAATCGTCACCAGCGCATTGCTCTGGAACAGCCCGCTGCTCAGGCCGCTGCCCAGACTGGCAAACACATCAGCGGGCGCGGGCAGAATCAGGCTGGGGACGTGTCCATATGCCGTACTCAGATACCAGGCCAGCAGTAAGATGACGGCTACCACAATTGACGGCAGCAGAGGCAGCACGCGCTGCACAACGGCAGACGGTGGCGCAAACGCACGGCGGCGTGCAGACCGCGCGGGTCTCTCGATCTTTCTGATCTCTTCGACCTCGCGCACATACGGACGCATTTCGAAGGATACATCCTCCGAAGTAGAGGTTGTTACACTCATTGACATCCCTCTCGGTCATAGCTATACTGGCGCACAGCTCACGCTCAGAGAAAAGAGCATAAGAGAGCGCCAATTCAACTGACCCGGGGAGGCTTGTGAGGGAGATGCCGGACAGCGATATAAGCAGCCTACCGAAAGATACTTTCCATCCCGATCAAGCTCACAAGGGAAGATAAGCCCTTCCACAGGACCACTTCCCCTCTCGCGTAGCAGCGAGAGGGTTCATCGACTGTCCTTCAATTCAACCTTCTCCCATCCAGACTGTTACTGTCGGCCCCGGCTTCTTACCGGATCTGTCACCGCTCAGCCCTTGTTCGTGGCTGAACGAGACTCGCGGGCTTGGCGAAGTAATTGAATGCACCAGCATTTCGCCTTACCGCCGGTCGGGAATTGCACCCTGCCCCGAAGGTCTCTGTTAGTAGTATGCCATAAAGCACTGACAAAATGCAAGGGCAAAAAGTAGCAATTCGCGGCTCTTTGCGCTGCCGTCTCTCACTTCTCAACGCGAGTAAAGATTTCTACATAGCCCATGTCGTATTGTTTGCCCATTTCCGCGGCGCGCTCGCGCACCCGTTCCTCCATATCGGGATTGTTGGCATGCTGGCTTACGTGCGCCGCCAGGGCCGCCAGTTTCTTCTCAATGGTCGAAGAGATATCTATAGCGCAATTCGGATTCGGCGCGCCCATAAAATAGACCTCTTTGACGCGATGAGGGCGCAGGCCCTGCTCAAACAGTTCCGGGAAGGCCCAGGGATTCTGCGCCGCCGGGTAAATGGCAGCTATCGCCGCCTGCCCGGAAGCCAGGTGGTCGGGATGATAGCGCCCGATAAACATAGCAGGATACCAGGTGCGATCCGGCGACTGGATGATGACGCGCTGCGGGCGATACTGGCGAATGAGACGCACAAGGTCGCGCCGCAGTTCAATCGTTGGCTCCAACGTGCCATCGGGATAGCCCAGAAAGAGGACATCTTTGACGCCAAGCACGTTCGCGGCCTCTCGCTGCTCGCGCAGGCGCGTCTCCGAAATCTTGCGCCGCGCCTGCAGGCTAACATCCGTCGCATCATCCGGCCCGCCCTCCGAGGCGTCGGTAATGACGACATAGTAAACATCCCAACCTTCTTCGGCCCATTTCGCAACCGTGCCGGCCGCGCCAAATTCGGCATCGTCGGGATGCGCAAAAATAACCATCGCTACCTTTTGCTGCTCTTGCGCTTGCTCGCTCATAAATACATTTTCCTCACTTCAAAAAAACTGACGCACCCGAAAGATGTGCAAAAACGGTATGTGGAAAATTCTTCGGCTACTCACATACCATCAACAATTTACCCTGTAAAATGCCCGTCCTGGATGTGTCATGCTGAGCGTCGGCGCGCAGCGTCACCGAGAGCAACGGCTCCTCTGACTGTAGAATGCCCACCCTGGACGTGCCATGCTTCGCTCTCGCTCAGCATCTAATCTTGCCATACAGGGAAGCGGTCGCCTCGGATGCTTCGCTCTCGCTCAGCATGGCACGTCCGGCTCTCAAGCACGATACTCTTTAGCCTTCAAGAATCACCATCAGCAGCCCACCCATCAGGCCAAGATTCTTGAAAAACTGCGTTTGCTGCGCCCTTCGACCGGCGGCATTCTCTTCCGCCCAGAAGGCGTGTCCAACCAGCGTCGTGGGAACCAGGCTGCCCAGCAGCATCAGCGCGGCCAGGCGGGGCAAGATCCCCAGGGCGAGCAGCGTTCCCCCGAAGACCATAATGGCTCCATTGAGCGTGACCGCCTGCTTCGGCTGCGGAATACCCGCGCCCTCAACCTTCTGCACTCGCCCCTCCGGCTGTAAAAACGCGGATGCACCGCCAGAGATAAAAATGCCCGATAGCAATACATGACTGATCGTCTTCAACATTGCAAACTCCTTTCATTCGTTTTTACGAATGACCGTTCTATGTACACAACAAAAACCCCTTTTGCTTTTATAGCGTTCTCAAGCGAAGAGGAGTTTCATCTAGCAAACAGCAGAGAAGACGCCTGCCATCCAGAACTATCTTATTTGCAGTATATCATTTTGACGGCGTATAATGGCAACATCATGAGACAGATGAACAAGAGCTTACAAATTATACCGGTCACCGGCATCGGTGAGATTACCCCAGGCACGAACCTGGGTCTCGTTATCTATGCCGCCTTGCAGACGCAGCAAGAACCGTTGCAGCAGGGGGACGTAATCGTGATAACGCAAAAAATCGTGTCTAAGGCGGAAGGGCGCGTGGTCAATATGGAGGAGGTGCAGCCGTCGGAGTTTGCCCGCGCGTTCGCCGAACAATGGGGCAAGGATGCCCGACACGTGGAGGTGGTGCTGCGCGCCAGCCGCCGCATTGTGCGCATGGATCACGGCGTGCTGATCGCTGAGACGCCACATGGCTTCATCTGCGCCAACGCCGGCGTCGATGAATCCAATGTCAACGGCAGGCATGAACTGACGCTGCTGCCGGTTGATCCTGACCGCTCCGCCGGGGAGCTACGCGCCACCCTGCAACAACTGGCGGGCGAGGGGCCGTCTTTCGATATCGCCGTGATTATTTCCGACACCTGGGGCCGTCCCTGGCGCAACGGGCAGGTCAATATGGCCATCGGTGTGGCAGGCATGGAGCCGATAGCCGATTATCGCGGACAATACGACCCCTATGGCTATCTCATGCAGGCCAGCGCCATCGCCGTCGCCGACGAACTGGCGGCGGCGGCTGAACTGGTGATGGGCAAGACCAACAAGGTGCCGGTCGCCCTTATTCGCGGCTACCCGTACACGCCTGCCGAGGGCAAGGCGCGCTCGCTCATCCGCGACGCGGCAACTGATATGTTCAGGTGAGTAAAAGGTATACATATCCGTGACAACACAATCTACCTGTCGACCTGTTACACAGTCGGAGCGCAGTGGCGATCTGATGACGTTGTTGCGCAGCAGACGCAGCGTGCGCCAGTATCAGAATCGCCCGGTTGAGCGTGAGCTGATCGAGCAGATACTGGAAGCAGCACGCTGGGCGCCGTCCCCACACGGGCGGCAGCCCTGGCGTTTCGTTGTACTGACGCGCCGCGAGATCAAAGAACACCTGGCCGACCGCATGGGCGATACCTGGCGGCGGGAACTGCAAATGGATGGACAGAGCGAGGAGATTGTGGCGATTCGCATGCGCAAATCACGCGAACGCATCATCAACGCGCCGATCGTCATCATCCCCTGCCTCTACCTGGAAGACCTGGACCGCTATCCTGACGAGCGGCGGCAGGCCGATGAGCGGATTATGGCAATCCAGAGTCTGGGCGCGGCCATCCAGAACATGCTGCTCATGGCCTATGATCTGGGGCTGGATAGCGGCTGGATGTGCGCACCGCTCTTCTGCCCCGAAATCGTCTGTGACGCACTTCATTTAGACAAACGCCTGATTCCACACGCGCTGATTACCGTTGGATACGCCGCCGCCGATCCGAAACGGCGCGAGCGTCTTCCTCTGAGTTCTCTGATAGTTCGTTTTGATTGAGGTTCGGAAGATATGATTGTTGTACTTGCTGGCGGGGTGGGCGCGGCTCGCTTTTTACAGGGCCTGGTGCAGGTCATCCCCCAGAAACGCATCACCGTCATCGGCAATACGGGCGATGATCGCGACTTCTATGGGCTGCGCGTCTCCCCCGATCTGGATATTGTGACCTACACGCTGGCGGGCGTGGTGGATGAGACGCATGGCTGGGGCATACGTGGCGACACGTATAACACGATGCAGCAATTGACGCGCTACGGCAACGAAGACTGGTTCCTGCTGGGCGACCGCGACCTGGCGACGCATATTCACCGCACCAACCGCCTGCGCCAGGGCAAGACGCTGAGCGAAGTCACCGATGAGCTACGCCGCCTCTTCGGCCTGCAACTGCGGCTGCTGCCCATGAGCGACCAGCCCGTCGCCACGCACATCCAGACTCCTGCTGGCTTGCTGCATTTCGAGGAATATATGGTGAAGCGGCAATGCGCCGACGAGGTGCAGGATGTCGTCTTCGTGGGGGCCAGCGAAGCAAAACCCGCACCGGGCGTCATCGATGCCATCAAGGAGGCCGAGGCCATTTTGATCGCGCCCAGCAATCCCATCGTCAGCATCGGCAGCATTCTAGCCGTGCCGGGCATCCATGACGCGCTGCATGAGGCCAGCGGCATGGTGGTAGCTATCAGCCCTATCGTGGGCGGCGCGCCGATCAAGGGGCCAGCCGATAAGCTCATGCGCGGTCTGGGTATTCCCGTCTCGGCGGTCGGCGTGGCGCGCTGCTACCGCGACTTTCTGGATGTGATGGTCATTGACGAACAGGATGCCCATCTCGTGCCGGACATCGAAGACCTGGGCATCCCAACCGTGACCACCGACACCATTATGCGGAACGACGCGGCTAAAGCAGCCCTGGCCCGCAGCGTCCTCACGGCGGCAGGAGTAGAATTTTAGCTGATGATGAGCTATCACGCACTTGTCCCAGTAAAAACGCTGACCTCGGCAAAAAGCCGTCTCGCCGCACACCTGCCACCACATGAACGAGAGACGCTGGTGCTGGATATGCTCTGTCACGTGCTGTCCGTCCTGCGCGCCAGCGAGGTACTGGAAAAGATCGTCGTCGTCAGCCCGGATGAACGGGTACTGGAACGCGCGCGCTGCCGGGGCGCACAGGCATGGCTCGAAGAAGCTGTCGGACATAACCCGGCGCTGCTGGCGGCGGCAACGCGCATACGGGCCGAAGGCGCGTCCGCGCTGTTAACCATTTCAGCCGATCTGCCGCTACTGCGCGTGACGGATATTCGCGCCCTGGTCTCGCGCGCCGCCGACCACCCCATCGTCATCGCGCCTTCACGCGAAGGTACCGGCACCAACGCGCTGCTGACACGACCCCCGTTGGCCATCCCCTATCTCTTTGGTCCCAACAGTTTTCACCGCCATGTTCAGGCAGCCGGGCAGCGGCAACTCAGCGTTAGTATCTATTACAGTACCGGCCTGGCGTGGGACATCGACACAATCGACGATATACACGAGTTGCGCGAATATCAATCGGGAGTTCAGCACGAACTTGCGGCGCACAGCTCGTCATGTTTCCCGGGATAAAGAAAGGAGTACAGTAGCATGCCAGAAGTTGGATATTCAGCCGCTCTGGAACAGTTTGGCCCGAACGAATTGCTTACCTGGTGTCAGGAGGCAGAGAAGGCAGGCTTTAGCGGCGCCATGGCCTCGGACCACTTCCAGCCGTGGACGCCAGAACAGGGCAACAGTCCCTTTGTCTGGTCGTGGATGGGCGCGCTCGGCGCCACCACACAGCACATGGACTTCGGCCCCGGCGTCACTACCGCTTCCTATCGCTATCACCCGGCCATCCTTGCGCAGGCATCGGCCACCCTTGAGAAGATGTTTCCCGGTCGCTACTGGCTCGGTATCGGCACCGGTGAGGCCCTCAATGAACATGTCATGGCCGATTACTGGCCGGAAACGCCCATTCGCCTGGAGCGCATGATCGAATCGATCGAACTCATCAAACAGCTCCTTTCAGGCAAAAAGGCGCGTTATCACGGCAAGTACATCAAGATGGAGAGCGTGCGCCTCTACAGCCTGCCGGAGACGCCGCCGCCCATCTATATCGCGGCTTCCGGCCCTAAAACCGCCGAGACCGCCGGGCGCATGGTCGATGGCCTGATTACCCCGGCTGCCGCGCCAGACAAGCTGAAGATGCTGCTCGCCAACTTCGAGAAGGGCGCGCGCGAGGCAGGCAAAGACCCCGCTAAGATGCGCAAGCTGCTGCAACTCCACGTCTCCTGGGCCGATACCTATGAGCAGGCAGTAGAAAACGCGGTCAAGGAGTGGCCCAACGGCGGCATGAACTTCCCCAAGCAGGATATTCGCACGCCGGAGGATTTCGCCGCGATGGCAAAGATCGTGCGCCCCGAAGACTTCAAGGGCCGCGTCTTCATCTCCACCAACCTCGATGAACACTGCCAGCACCTTCAGAGCTTCTTCGACCTCGGCTTCGATGCCGTCTATGTCCACAATGTCGGTCGCGATCAGAGCCGGTTCATACGTGTTTATGGTGAACACGTGATTCCGGCGCTGACCGGCAAAACGGCACAGACGCAGACTGCACAGTAAAATAGATATGGAAAAGGAGGAGAGACATAGCAGTAATGGCTGCACAACTCTCGGAAAGAGCGCGTGCTTTCCTGAATGAACATCGTTTCGCCGTACTGGCAACCTACAACGAGGATAACACCATCCAGCAGACGGTCATGTGGTATCTACTGGAAGGCGATACCATCTTGATGAACACAAAAAAGGGCCGCAGGAAATATGAGAACATGCGGCGCGACCCGCGCATCTCCATCTGCGTCCCCGATGGCTACATCTACGTGACGCTCAGCGGCACCGCCGAACTGATCGACGACCCGGAGATCGCCCAGCGCGACATCTACCGCCTTGCCGTTCTCAATCACGGCGAACGGGCCGCGCAGGAGCAGATGCGCGCGCAGTTCTCAAAAGAGCAGCGCGTCACCATCCGCCTGCATATCGAGCATATCATTGAGGATTTGTAAGCAAACAGGCTCTCACGTGTCCTGCTATATCGTGGACGTGTCATCCTGAGTGAAGCGAAGGATCTGAAGCAACCATCTGGTCATGGTGGCGAGCCAGACCGGCGCTTGATCGTATGTATATCTCCAGCCCTCTATAACAGGAGAGGACGCTCCTCATGCTACTGGCAGTCGCCCAGCAGCATGAGGAGCGTCCTCTCCTGTTATACCCCTTAAGGCGTGTTCCCAATTGGCACGGCAGAATAGGTGACGAAGAGACCGGAAGGCGTGGTGCGTACTCCAACATCACAGTAGGTAAAGCCTGATGGGAAACCGGAGGTGTTGACGCGCAGTTGCTGGTTGATCTGGCCCTCGAAGCTCGTGGCAAAGTTTGTGACCGGGATGCCTGACAGGTCGGCGTGCAGAACGCGAATCTGAAGCTGGCAGTTGCGGGTGTATGGCTCTACGACAATGGTGAAGTGCCGCGTAAACGTCAGGCCGAAAGTAGAAAATTCATCATCGCCCTGCACAGTGGCCTGATCGCCCGCCGCCAGCGTCACCTGCACATTTTTCACCCTTCCCGGCAGGCCAGCCGTTTGCAGGTTCCGCGCAACAAGGTGCGTGATATAGGCCGGGCCAACCTGTATCACGATATCTCCCTTCGACGATGATGGATTGCTGACCGGTGGCCTGTTGCCACCGAGCAGAGACACAACTATCAGCAGAATAATCAGCGTGGTCAGCATCCCGGCCAGAAATGTGGCTATAGGAAAGATGGCGCGTCTGGCGGGCAGCCAGCGAAAACGCGGCGGGCGCGGCTCTTCCTCCGGCGGCAGCTTGATCGTTTCGCGGTCGAGATAATCCATTCACTCACTACTCCTCTTTCATGATTATCATCATATTACTCTTTCCCGCCCGGAAGGGCAAGCCCGTTTTTACTTTTGTGCAAGTTGCACAAAAAGGCAGGTATCACTTTCAGATAAACTATCTGTAGGCAGAAAGAGGCGGGCAGGGTATGCTATGTACAAAGAAAAAGCTCAGTGGACTGCTGAGCATGTTTTGTTACTTGTGCAAATTACCTGAATGACGAACCAGCAAGGCAGCGCGGGCCAGAAGTTCCAGCACCGATGCCGGAATATACAGGATACTTTTTGAAGGAGGACGAGGGCATGACCCCGGAAGATGTACTGCAATTCGCCAGAGAACGAGGCGCGAAACTGGTTGATCTCAAGTTTGTTGACGTGCCAGGTACCTGGCAGCATTTTAGCGTACCGCTGCACGAACTGAAGGCGGAAACGTTCGTGGAGGGCGTCCCGTTTGATGGTTCCAGCGTGCGTGGTTTCCAGACCATCAACGAAAGCGACATGCTGGTCATTCCTGACCCCGATACCGCCATTATGGATCCCTTCACCAGCGTGCCGACGCTGAGCCTGATCTGTAATGTCGCTCATCCTGGCCCCATTGGCAGCAAGAGGCCCTACAGCCGCGATCCGCGCTACATCGCCCAGAAGGCGGAGGCATACCTGCGTTCCAGCGGCATCGCCGATACATGCTACTTTGGCCCCGAAGCCGAATTTTACATCCTTGATGACGTACGCTACAAATCGACCGATAACATCCAGTATGTCGAAGTAGACTCGAACGAGGCGGCCTGGAATACGAGTCGCAATGGCGGCAGTCCCAACCTGGGCCACCGCATGCGCGTCAAGGAAGGCTACTTCCCCGTCGCCCCCAACGATACCCTGCAAGATATTCGCGCCGAGATGACGCTGCTGCTTGAGGAGCTGGGCGTACCTGTCGAGGCGCAGCACCATGAGGTGGGCGCTGCCGGGCAGGCCGAAATTGATATCCGCTTCAACACCCTGATGAAGACCGGTGACAACATCCTGCTCTACAAGTACATCGTCAAGAACACGGCGCGCAAACATGGCAAGACCGTCACCTTCATGCCCAAGCCAATCTTTGGTGACAACGGCTCCGGCATGCATACCCATCAAAGCCTGTGGAAGGAAGGCAGGCCGCTCTTCTACGATCCCGATGGCTATGCCGGTATCTCGAAGCTGGCTCGCTCGTACATTGGTGGCCTGCTGCTGCACGCCCCGGCCATCCTCGCCATTGCCGCTCCCACGACCAACAGCTACAAGCGACTCGTTCCCGGTTTTGAAGCGCCGGTCAACCTGGTCTTCTCGAAGGGCAATCGCAGCGCCGCCGTGCGCATCCCGCTCACCGACAACCCGGCCGCCAAGCGCATCGAGTTTCGCCCGCCCGACCCGACGGCCAACCCCTACCTGCTGTTCGCCGCCCTGCTCATGGCCGGCCTCGACGGTATCCGCCGCGAAATCGAGCCGAGCGACCACTGCTTCGGCCCCGTCGATCAGGACCTTTACCATATGTCAAAGGAAGAGCTGAGCAAGCGCCGCTCCGTACCGGGTTCGCTGGACGAATCGCTGGCCGCGCTGGAGAGCGATCACGAGTTCCTGCTCGAAGGCGGCGTCTTCACCCGCGACCTGATCGAGCATTACATCGATCTGAAACGCGCCCAGGCCGACGAAGTGCGCCTGCGCCCCGTCCCCATCGAGTTCGCGCTGTACTATGATGCATAGTCTCCATCCCGCAGACGGTCGGGCAGAGGTCAGCGATAGATACGCTAGAAGATAGCCTTCGTCCCAACCCCTTCGGAAGCAAGAGAGCCGGGGAACCATGCAGATTCTCCGGCTCTCTTGTTGCTCTTTCTACGCCGTCACAATATTTACCAGCCGACCGGGTACGTACACTATCTTGTTCACGTTCTGCCCCGCCAGGAAACGTTGCGCCTTTCCGGCGCTCAGAGCCTGCTGCTTTATCTCCTCCTCTGAGGCCGTTGACGAGATTTCGATGCGGTCGCGCACACGCCCGTTGACCTGCACGAGCATGGTCATTACGCCAGTCTGGATGCTGGTCGCCTCAAATGTGGGCCAGGAAGCTGTGTGGATGGATGTTTGATGACCCAGCCGCTCCCACAGTTCCTCTGTGATGTAGGGCGCCAGGGGAGCCAGCAGGAGCAGCAGGGTTTCCAGTTCTGTGCGTGTCACGGCCCGCCTCTCTTCCAGCGTATGCAGATACTCCATCAAAGCTGCAATAGCCGTGTTGTATTTCAAGGCCGCGATGTCCTCGGTGACGCGCTTGATGGTGATATGCATGGCTCGCTTCTCTTCTCCGACAGGTTCCGGCGCGACCGCCTCGTGACGCAGCACCAGTTGCCATACCCTGTTCAGAAAACGCACCACGCCGCTGATGCCACGATCGCTGAAATCGCCGCCTCCTTCATACGGCCCCATAAACATCAGGTAGACGCGAAAGACGTCCGCGCCAAAATGTTCGATATAGCCATCGGGGTTGACGACGTTGCCCCTGGACTTGGAAATCTTGGCCCCGTCTTTTGTAATGGTGCCGTTGGCGCGAAAGCGCGTGAACGGGATCGAGAAGTCCAGGTAGCCCAGATCGTGCAGGGCCAGCGTGATGAAGCGCACGTACATCAGGTGCAGCACGCTGTGTTCGCCGCCGCCAATGCACATGTCCACAGGCAGCCACTTGCGCGTCAGTTCAGGGTTCCAGGGCTGCGTCTCATCGTCGCTGGATGGGTAGCGCAGGAAGTACCACGACGAGTCCAGGAAGTTGTCGCTCACATCCGTCTCGCGGCGCGCAGGTCGCCCGCAGATGGGACAGGTGGTATTCACGAAGCTCTCCACGGCAGCCAGGGGAGATGTTCCTGTTCCGATCGGCATCCAGTTCTCAACATCCGGCAGCACAACCGGTAACTGGTCTTCAGGTACCGGAACGGCCCCATGCACGGGACAGTAGATGATGGGAATGGGCGGCCCCCAGTAACGCTGGCGGCTGATCAGCCAGTCTCGCAGCCGATATTTGACGGCGCGTTTGCCGGTTCCGCGAGCCTCAAACCAATCTATAATCGCTGTACGCGCCTGCTCAGAGGTCATCCCCGAATACTCACCGGAATCGACCAGAATGCCCGGTCGCACAAAAGCCTCTTGCTGGACATACTCCTGAGAGGGAGAAACGGGCGCATGAGCGGGTAGCACAACGAAACGCACAGGCAGGCCCATTGCTCGCGCAAAGGCCATATCCGTTTCGTCGTGCGCCGGGACGCCCATCACTGCCCCTGCTCCATGTTCCCCCAGCACAAAATCGGCCACCCAGATCGGTACACGCTCGTCCGTAAAGGGGTGCAGGGCATAGATCCCGGTAAAGACGCCCGTCATGGCACGATTCTCCCCCACCTGCACGTTACTGACCGTCTCCTGATAGCGAGCAACAGCTTCGCGATACGCCGGGGACGTGATGCGCGCAATCAGGGGATGATGGGGTGCCAGCGCCACGAAGGTCATGCCGAAGATGGTATCTGGCCGCGTGGTGTAGACCTGCACACGCTCTTCGGGCATGCCAGCAATCGCCATGCTGAATTCCAGCCCTTCGGAACGCCCGATCCAGTTGCGCTGCGCTACCTTGATCCGCTCGGACCAGTCCAGCTGGTCCAGATCATCCAGCAATCGCTGCGCGTAGTTCGTTATCTTCAGAAACCACTGCTCTAACCAGCGGCGCTCGACGACGCTGCCGCAGCGTTCACAGCGCCCGTCAATCACCTGCTCGTCGGCCAGCACCGTCTTATCCTTCGGACACCAGTTCACAGGCGCCGTCTTGCGCTCCGCCAGCCCGGCCTTGAATAACTGCACAAAGATCCACTGTGTCCAACGGTAGTAGCGCGGGTCGGTCGTGTGCAATTCGTGCGACCAATCGAAACGGTTGCCGATGCGTTTTAACTGCGCCTCGCGAAAATGTTCGATATTGCGTGCCGTCAGAATGCGCGGGTGAATGCCGCGCTTGATGGCGAAGTTCTCGCTGTGAATGCCGAAGGCGTCAAAACCCATTGGCTCGAAGACATCATAGCCCTGCATAGCCATCCAGCGCCCATGCACGTCGGAGCCAACGTAGGAATAGACATTGCCGACATGCAGCCCCTCGGCTGAAGGATAGGGAAACATCATCAGGTTGTAATAGGGGCGTTTCGCGTGTCGCAAATCAACCTGATACAGCTTCTGCTCTTCCCACCTTGCCCGCCACTTCGGCTCAAAGGCGCGAAAATCATACTTCGGGCCAGAAACCCGCGCAATGGGATATTTCTGTCCCGACCCGATAGCAGTGGGAATGTCTTCCACCGTATTCTTACTCTCTACGCCCGTGGATTGTGCCGCGCCGGTAACAGCACCGGATGATTCGGTCTCTGCCATAAAACCCTCCTGAGTGTTTGTCTGGAAAGGACTTCACGCGGAGGGCATAAAAAGAGCGCCCTCCGCCCGGCAAGGGCGAAAGTGCGCATAGACTCACTTCGCGGTACCACCTTGTTTCACCACTGTCTCGCAACAATGGCCTTATGGGTGCCAACACACCCGAACTCGTTAACGGGAGTACCCGGCAACAGCTACTCCCGTTCATGCGAACGTTTCACTGTCGCAGCTCGCGAGGGAGCTTCAGAACGTCCTGACACCGGCTCGCACCAGCCGCCAGCTCTCTGCAATCGCGGCGCTCCTACTGTTCTCGCTCATCGCCTGTATCGCTATTGATTTCACCAGTAACAGTACATGTCTTTCTGTGATCTGTCAAGTGTTTTGTAACAGCTTTCAGCCTGTTGCAGCCTTATCTGCTGCAACAGGATTCTTCCCCACCTCCCTTTCGCCCAGATACTCCCGCAAGAGCGCCTCGCCCTGCGGGCTGACCAGGAAGGTGACCATGTCGCCGGGTTCGATTACGGCGCGGCCACGCGGGAAGATGAATTCGCCGTTGCGGCGGATAGAGACCACCAGCGTATCCTTCGGGAGATGGGCGTCACGCAGGGCTTTGCCGGCAAGCGGCATACCGGGTTCGATCCGTGTTTCGACCATCACCGTTCCTTCGACCAGCCCGCGCATGAGCCTGCTGTCCTTTGTGACCGCCGCACGGTATGCTCGCACGATATCGGCCACCGTCAGCAGTCCGACGACACGGCGCACGCCCGCGATGATCTCGACATCGACGACAGGCGCCCAGCCAACACGATGGCTCGTGAGTTGTTCCAGCGCCTCGTCCAGCGACTCATCGGGCGTGATGGTAAACACATCACGGTTCATCGCCTCACCAACTGCTACCTCGCCGCGTTTGTCAGGTGGCACACGCCGAATATCCGCCAGCGTGAGTACACCGAGCAGATCGCCGCGCTCATCAAGCACCGGGCCGCCGCTCACCGTTTGCCGGGCCAGCATCGACTCCGCCTGAGCCACCGTTTGAGTTGGCAAGAAGGTGAGCAAGGGTTTGGTCATGGCGCTGGCAACCGGGATGGTGGCGAGGACGGGTAGCGAGTATTCCAGGCGATGCGCGGGCGAGTCGGCGCGGGTATTCACCTGACTGGTGTAGATGGTAGCTCTCCCCACCAGCACTGAGGAAATGCCCACAGCAATCATGGCAGGCGCGAGCAAGGAGAGATTGCCGGTCATCTCCGCGACCATGAGCATGACCGCCAGGGGAGCATGGGCAATACCGCCAAAGGTCGCCATCATGCCGATGATGACAAAGGGGGCGGGCGTTGGCGGAACGCCGGGAACGACATGGTAGGACAATCGCCATAACGCGGCCCCCACAGAGCCGCCGATAACCATGCCCGGCCCGAAGATCCCACCGGAGCCGCCGGAGCCGATAGATAGCCCGGTTGTGAGTATCTTGATAAAAGGCAGAATGAGAATCACCCAGACCGGAATGGAAAAGATACCCGTTCCCATCTCCTGCTGCACCCAGCCATAGCCCATACCCAGCGCCTGCGGGATGAGCAGGCCGATCAGGCCCACCAGCAGGCCGCCAATGCCGGGTTTGAGCCAGTTCGGCAGGGGAATCCGGTGGAAGATATGCGTCACGCCATAAAAGCCCTTTGCGTAGGCAATACCGACCAGGCCGCACAGGACACCAAGCACGACATAGAAGAGCAACTCTGGCGGCGAGGTGAAGGCCAGATTTCCCTGCGCGCCAAAGATCGGTTCCCAGCCAGACCAGAGACCAAAGACGCTGTAGCCGATAATCGAGGCCATCAACGCGGGAATGATGGCCTCAATCTCCAGGTCATCTTTGTAGAGAATTTCGGCGGCCAGAATAGCGCCGCCAAGCGGGGCGCGGAAAATAGCGCCGATGCCCGAACCAATACCCGTTGCAATGGCGATGCGCCGATCCTGCACATTCAGGTGCAGGGCCGTTGCCAGCAGCGAACCGAAACCCGCGCTGATCTGCGCCGACGGCCCCTCGCGCCCACCGGAGCCACCAGAACCGATAGTGATGGCCGAAGCAACCAGCTTGATAAGCGGGATGCGCGCCCGGATAGGTTTCCCCTCATGGAATGCTTTGATGGCGGCATCGGTGCCATGCCCCTCTGCCTCTGGCGCGAGCGTGAAAACAATGATGCCTGCAACGAGACCGCCCACTGTTGTAATCACGGGCAGGAGCCAGGGCCGCGCCGCCGACCAGAGCGGCATTACTATGCTCCCGCCTTCGCCCGCAGGATTGGGGGGAAGGTAGCCAACGATCTTCCCAAGCAAGATATCGGTGGCGAACTGAATAGACCAGAAGAAGGCGATTGCCCCCAGACCGGCAATAATGCCTATCAGCGTGCTGAGAAATAGCCACTTGAGCAGGTAACGGGGGCTTTCAAAATGCTGCCCAACGCGGCGCAAATGAAACAAACGCCGTAAAAACGTGACGAACGTGGCGTGCTTCAGCGGTGTGCGATCATCCATCTGTTTTCTCTCCCACAAGACCTGCCTGGATACTTTGAACGTCAAAAAAAATCTATTTGAGTGGGCAGTCACCCATTATAAACAGCAAAAAAACCTGTGATGCTCTTTTCAATCAGCAGCAGCGCCAATGCCCGACATGACCAGGTCGGCGACGTGGCGTGCCTGGCGAGCAATCTGCACCTGACTCTGCCCAAGCACCCCGGCGGACAACACGTATGCCTCAGTCAACGAGAGAATCATCAGCGCGGCTGCGTCCGGCTCAACGCGCTGTATCTCGCCTCGCGTCATGCTCTCTTCCAGCACCAGGGCGATGACCGCCACATAATCACGCAAGAGCCGCGTAGCTTCCTCTTTGAAGGCACGGTTCACGCCATACAGCGCGCTCATATAGACGTTAAAACTGTCGCTCTCCTCGTGCGCCAGGCGGGCGAAAGCCAGGAACAGCCGCTCCAACCGTTCCCGCAAGCTTCCATCAGTAGCCAGCGCAGCACGAATTGACGCCAGTTGCTCCTGTGCAATCTGCCGCAGCATGGCGAGAAAGAGTTCGCGCTTATTCTCAAAATAGAGGTAGATGGTACCCTTGCCAATACCGGCCTGCTCAGCAATGGTATTGATATTGGCCTGCTCAAACCCCAGCCGCGCAAACTCACTGGCCGCCTCACGGATAATACGCTGGCGCGTCGCCTCTCGTGCCTGGTCATCGACAACTTTTGGCATACGTCTCTCGACTCCTCACTCCAGGCTTTTTCGCATCTATAATGGGCCACCGGTCAATAACAATTGTACCATACGGTCGGGTATAGCGCAAGGCAGCGTGTTCTCTCTTGCTGGATACACCTTCGTACAAAACGAATGAATATTCAATGGCGGAATAGCCAGAGGTGTGATATAGTAATAGAGAGCGTTAGTCGTTGAGCATCCCAGAGAAGAGGCAGCAGACATGGAACCACTGGTTGATAGTTACGGACGCCGCATTAAGAGTATGCGCATCTCTATTACGGACAAGTGCAATTTTCGCTGCACGTATTGCATGCCGGCAGAGGGACTGCCCTGGCTGAAAAAGGCCGAGATTCTCTCCTATGAGGAGATTGAGCGCATTGCTCGCGTAGCGGTCAGCATGGGTATTGAGCAGATTCGTCTGACCGGCGGCGAGCCACTGGTACGGCGAGATGTTCCCGACCTCGTGCGCCAGCTCCACCAGATCGGCGGCCTGCGCAGCCTCAGCCTGACCACCAACGGCATCCTGCTCAAGCAGCAGGCAGGCGCGCTGGCGGCAGCAGGGTTGACACGCATCAATGTCAGCCTTGATTCGCTGGTTCGCGAGAAGTTCGCGCAACTGACGCGGCGCGACCAGCTTCATCGCGTGCTGGAGGGGCTGGAAGAACTGGAAAAATATCCCTCGATTACCCCCATTAAGATCAACGCGGTGGCAATGCGCGGTTATAGCGAAGAAGAGGTCATCGACTTCGTGCGCCTGGCGCGGCGCAAACACTACGTTATGCGCTGGATTGAATTTATGCCGCTGGACGCCGATCAGATCTGGCGCAAAGAGGATATCCTGACCGGTGGAGAGATCAAAGCAATCATCGAGGCCGAGTATGGCCCTCTGGTGCCGATTACGAGCGGCGACCCCTCAGAAACAGCGCGCCGCTACACCTTCTCCGACGGTATCGGCGAAGTTGGCTTCATCAATCCCGTCAGCGAGCCGTTCTGCGCCAGTTGCGACCGTATCCGTCTGACCGCCGACGGCCAGTTGCGTACCTGCCTGTTCGCTACTGAGGAGACCGACCTGCGTGCCGTCGTGCGCTCCAATGCCAGCGACGAGGAACTGGCACAGGTGATACGCCGCGCCGTCTGGCACAAAGAACTCAAACATTATATCGGTGACAAGCGATTCAAGCGCGCAAATCGCAGCATGTCGATGATCGGCGGCTAATATACCCATCAGCGACATTTTCTGGATTTTCTACAGCAGGTTGTTTTACAGCAGAACATGAGCATAAGTGTTCTGCTTATTTTTATTGAAAAAAGCTCGATATTCAATGAGTTACTAAAGACGGGTATGTTCGTCGTTATAGTCAAATAGAACGTGTGAAACATTCCAGTTCTATTTTCGGCCATTGTACTCGTTACGAACGATTTCAATCGTTCCCCTGTATAAGATCAGAAAAGAGGGCCACGTGGTAAACGACGAAGCGGATCTGCTCACTGTTCGCGAAGTTGCGCAAACGCTGCGTGTGGATGACACAACTGTGCGGCGCTGGATCAAAAATGGTGTCCTGGAGGCAATCACGCTCCCTCACAAGGGAACGCGCCAGGCGTATCGTATTCGCCGTTCGACGCTCACTGCTTTGCTTACACCGCCAGAATTGCCAACGAGCGCACCCGGCCAGAGTTAGTTATCAGATAGTCTGCTCGCTGCCAGGCCGAGGTTCCCCACTGCCAGCTGGCGGCGAGCAGTCCCATACCATACGCACGCAAATATGCAGACGTATTCCTTCATCATCTGATGGAGAGGCAGGTTCGTATTGTGCCGCAACTCAGTCCGGTACGCCGTCGCCTGCTGGCGTATCGCGCGAGTCCCGCGCCAATGACGAGTCATGGCGGTTGTTTGCCTGTTTTGCCGGATCAGGGAAAAGGTATCAAGCTTGACGCTGCACAGCCACTCAATGATATACTGAGGCAGGGAATGCCAGTGCAATGGCTCATGTTCCCTCAGGTATTTTGTGTATATGCTGACTAAAAGCAAAAAGGCGCGTCGAAATATGAACCAACCTGACCAGAAAACAACGGGCATTTCACCGGAACAAGAACTCGTTAGCGGTTCGTATCGCTGGTTTACCTATGCCCCTGAAGTCACCGGCTTACGCCTGATCTGTCTGGAAGACCTCTCTAGCGGTACCGTTGTCACCACAACGGTTGCGCATCCTCAAAGGCGCACAGCCGCACACAGGGCATGGGCAGGCGCCCGGCAGTCACGTGCGGCAGGGTTGCCCTGGGAAATTCTGCACGAAATGGGCGAAAAGGGCGTCGACCCGGACCAGAAGCTGGAAGAGATGTTTCGTGGCTACGGTCACGCTTCGGTCGGCGATATGGCGCGCCTGAGCGTCGACATGGGCAAAATTCCCATGCACTTTTGTCTTGCCCTTTTTAATGAAGGCTCGCTCAACTCTGGCCAGGAAAAATCGACGCGCTACCAGTCCGCGTTTGGCAAAGCCGTTCTTCATCCCATCAAACACTATTTGCCGGATAGCCTGCCGGGCGAAGAGGTGGCGCAGCTAGAGGAGCAGTACCAGTCATTCGGCACACTCTCGCTGGAACTGTTTGCAAAGTACCGGGCCATTTTGCTGCGCGCATTTGAGCAGTATTATCGTGTTGACATGGAGAAGCGCGAGCAAAGAACGGCGCTGGCTTCGCGCGTGCTGGACTGCGTGCGCTATTTCCTGCTGCTCGGCCAGTGGAGCGGCCTGTCGTTTGAAACCTCGGCCCGTGACTGGTCGCGTATCCTTGCCGAGTTAAAGGCTGCTCCCCTTCCCTACTATCGCAAGGTTGCCGACCAGATCGAGAAATTGCTTGCTCCGACACGCGAGGAGGAAGAGCAACTCGGCTACAAAGCGGAAGCCCCGGCTTTGATCCGCCACACTGCGCCTTTTCTGACGACAAATACTAATTTACAGTCACTGAAACGCTTTTTGCAAGCAGAAACGAATATATTACAGCATATCCCACTGCAAAAAGGCAGCCCGGCGCCGGTAAAGCAGCAGGTCAGCATGATCGAGCCACGTTATACAGAGGGAGATCGTCTGGTCGCGCAGTATATACTGACCCTCTGGCCCGGTCTCGATAGGGAAGCACTGCTAGAGTGGGTACATGCTCAGGGGAACGAAACCAAAGGCAGGATCAGCGCCATGCTGTTCACCGATCACAGCAATTACGCCGAACTGCCGGGGTTCGCACGCACGACACACATGACGCTGGTCATCGAGAGCTTCCTGGGGGAGTTGCGCGACCTGAACCGCCACCGCGCCTGGGGTCGTTTCTTCTCACTCCCGCTCATCTTTGGAGAGCCACTCACGAAAGTGACGGTCAACCAGATCCTCGCTCGCGGCTTCGGCCTCCCCCTCTACCTGACGGAGGTTCCTGAATTCGCCGAACTGAAGACCAATTTCGAGCAAGATTTAGCCGCATATTACGTCAAGTTGCAGGATTTTCTTGAGCAGGTTGCGACATGCTATCAGGATAGCATCGACTACTCCTTCGTGCTTAATCTGCTTCCGCTCGCGCACCGCGTCGATCTCTGGATGCATGGCGACCCAAAGCAGGCGCTGTACCTCACGATGCAGCGTTCTCGCCCCGGCGGCCACATCAATTACCGCCAGATCGCCTACGAGGCCAACCAGCTTCTCGCGTCACACGACCCCTATCTCTCCGCCTTGCGCCTGAGTAAAAGGCCAGACCCGGCCAGCAGGGACGAGTTTTTCGATAGAAGCTGACAGCCGTCTGTGAGAGCTATCACAATTCAAGCTCGCGCCTGTAGAGCCTTGTCCCTTGCGGCGTGCGCTCATCGATGGCCGCTAACTCGCATTTAGCAGCCAGATTCTCCGCAATTACATCATACGCGGGGAGCAGCGCCTCGAAGTAGATGGGGTAGCCCTGCTGCTCCGCCTCAAAGGCCACCTCTAATGCGGAGATACGCGCGCGGTTGAGCGCGCTAATGAGTAACGACCAGCCTGCGCTGCGCCCGCGATGCAGGGGATGTACCGCGCCTTCGCAGAGGAAGTGATAGGCATGCTCGCTGCGCCGGAATTGCACAACGGTATATCCGACGATCTCGCCCTCTACCCCTTCAAGCGTGCCAGCCTGCCCCCACTCATTCGCTTCGTCATCATCGGTAATCACAAACACGTTATGTTCCGGCTCAAGCTCTGGCCGGGCAAACCACTCCTCAAAATCCCGCTCGCTCAACGGCTGCGTGCCGTCCACCCGCGCCGCCGCCTGCTGGATATAGACAAGCGACGGTATATCTCCCAAACGATAATTGCGAATACGCATAAACTGTCAGCTCCTCTTTCATCCTCTTCCATGTTTTTCAGGCTTATTGTACCTGAAATATGCCTCTCCGTCATCCACCTTACTCAACATGGGCAAACTGGCAATGACGCAGCCTCATAAGATATACTGCTGATAAGCACTATTTGCTGGACAAACACACCGCCCGCTGCTCCCTCCAACGCCGGGCGGATCAACGGTTCGCTCGTCTTGAACCGCCGTAGTTGAACAGCTAAGGAACCAGACTAACCGAACTAGAAAAAGGAGTCTTCAATTTGGCCGACATGAGCAATTCCACTTTATTGCAGCAGATTCGCCAGGAGATGCTCGCCACTACCGAGCACGTTTATCTCAATACCGGCACCTTTGGCCCCATGCCCTCGTGCGTCATCAAGACAATGGAAGCCTATTTACAGCAGGACTGGCGCGAGGGACGGCTGGGCGAGGCGGCTTTTACGCGCATGGGCAATACCTATGAAGATGCGCGCAAAGGCGTGGCTCGCCTGCTGAACGCGAACGACGGAGAAACCGCGCTGACGGATAATACCGGTGAAGGACTCAATATTATCATCAACGGCTTCAACTGGCGCGCAGGCGACGAGGTAATTACGACCAACCACGAGCATTTCAGCGCGCTGGCCCCGCTTTACCAGATACGCGAGCGATATGGCGTCGTGATTCGTACTGCTGACCTCGGCCCAAAAGGGGATCGGCCCGCCGCGCAGGCCATTGCCAAACTGATCACCCCGGCCACGCGCCTGATCGTCCTCTCGCATGTGAGCTGGATGTCCGGGGCGGTACTGGACGTGGGCGAGGTGGCCGCTGTCGCGCACGAACGGGATATTCCTGTGCTGGTCGATGGCGCGCAATCGGCGGGGGCCATCCCCATCGACGTGAAGGCGCTGGGCGTTGATTTCTACGCCATCCCAATGCAAAAATGGCTGTGTGGCCCCGATGGAACCGGCGGTCTCTATGCCCGCCGCGAATCGCTCAACCGCGTCACCTGCACCTACGTGGGCTACTTTTCGGCCAAACATGAAGAGAATGTGGAATGGGAGCTTGCGGACACCGCGCAACGCTTTGAGCTTGGCGGACGACAAACGGCAGCCGTAGCCGGGCAGGCAGCAGTATTGCACTGGATGGCGGAGACCGTTGGCATGGATTGGATTTACAAACGTATTGCCTCCCTCAACGCCTACACCTGCCACGCCCTGCAAAGCATCCCCGGCGTCAGCCTGCTCACGCCGCAACCCGGAACCAGCGGTCTCGCCGCTTTCCTGTTCGATGGTCACGACGACACGGAAGTGGTGAAACAACTGGCCCAACAACACAATATCTACATCCGCAACCTGCACTCAACCCATGCCTTGCGTGTCTCCACCGGTTTTTACAACACCGAGGAAGATATCGATACACTGGTGCAGGCGCTGAAGGAGATGTAAGCTTGCACACCCAGGCCAGCGCGGTACGTAGCCCTCTACCCATGCTGGCCTGACCGGTGGAATACATGACAATCGGGGGATAGTCCATGACTGATACACAGCAGATTCAACGACAGGCAGCCATATCGCTCAAGCGTCTGTGGCCGCGACTGGAAGCCGCCTTTCGCAAAGAAATCAGGACTGCACCCGCCGACTGGCGGGCATTCGAGGCACGCCTGCGCCGTGAGTGGGAGCGACTCTTTGGCCTGCTCCTGGGCCTCTATGGGGCGCACTACGATTTTTTCTACCATCTTGAGGAGATCGTGCGCATGGCGGCGCGCAGCTGGTTTGCGCGTCCGGCATGGCTCAAGCAACTGGATGCGCGGCGCGAGTCTGATCCTACATGGTTTGAGTCGCAGCAGATGGTCGGCGCTACCTGCTACGTCGATTTATTTGCCGGGACGCTCAACGGCCTGCGACAGCGATTGCCCTGCTTCAAAAAACTCGGCCTCACCTACCTGCACCTGATGCCGCTATTAGAATCACCTGCGGGCAATAGTGACGGCGGCTATGCCGTCAGCAACTACCGCCGTGTCAACCCGGCTCTCGGCACGACCGAAGAGCTGGCAGAGCTGGCCCGTGAATTTCAGGAGCATGGCATCAGCCTGGTTCTCGATTTCGTTTTCAACCATACTTCCGACGAACATGAATGGGCGCGCCTGGCACAGGCCGGTGACCCCGAATACGAGCAATTCTATTTTCTCTTCCCCGATCGCACCATGCCCGATGCCTACGAACGCACACTGCGCGAGATTTTCCCCGCCGTGCGACGTGGCAGCTTTACCTGGCGCGATGACATGCACAGGTGGGTGTGGACAACCTTCAACAGCTTCCAGTGGGATTTGAACTACGCCAACCCGTCAGTCTTCCGGGCGATGGCCGGGGAGATGCTCTTCATCGCCAATCTCGGTGTAGAAATTCTCCGCCTCGACGCGGTGGCCTTCATCTGGAAACGTCTGGGAACGAATTGCGAGAACCAGCCAGAGGCGCACCAGATCATCCGCGCCTTCAATGCCCTCGCGCGTATCGCGGCCCCTTCCCTGCTCTTCAAATCCGAGGCCATCGTCCACCCCGACGACGTAATGAGCTATATCAGCCCGCAGGAGTGCCAGCTTAGCTACAACCCGCTACTCATGGCGCTGCTCTGGGAATCGCTGGCGACGAGCGAGATCAAGCTGCTCGATCAATCGATGAGCCACCGTTTCCGTATGCCGCCGGGTACCACCTGGGTAAACTACCTGCGCTCGCATGACGATATCGGCTGGACATTTGACGATAACGATGCCTGGTGGGAGTGGATCAATCCGAGCGGCCATCGGGCCTTTCTGAACCAGTTCTATACCGGGCGCTTTCCCGGTTCCTTTGCGCGCGGTCTGCCATTCCAGGAAAACCCTGCCACCGGCGATGCCCGTATTTGCGGTACTCTGGCCTCGCTGGCAGGACTGGAGCAGGCCATCCAGTCCGATGATGAACGGCAGATCGACCTGGCCGTGCGCCGCATCCTGCTGCTCTACAGCATCATCTTCAGCATTGGCGGCATCCCACTGATTTACCTGGGCGACGAGGTCGGCATGCTGAACGATTACTCGTTCGTCGCCAACCCGTACAAAGCGGCTGACAGTCGCTGGGTTCACCGCCCGACAATGGATTGGGCATGGCATGAGAGGGTAGAGCAGGACATCAGCTCACCGCACGGTCGCATCTTCGCTGAACTGGTGCGCCTGATCGCGCTGCGTAAACAACAACCGGCGATCTACGATACCGAAACAGAGTTTGTTGATACCGGCAACGGCCATCTCTTCGGCTACATCCGTCACGGCAAAGGCCAGCGCCTCTTCGTCGTGGCGAATTTCTCCAGCTACCCCCAGGAGATGGACGCCAACCAGCTGCGTATGTACGGAGCCAGCTACCGCTTCACCGACCTGCTCAGCGGCCAGAAACTGACGGCAGAACAACCATTACGGCTGGAAGCATACCAGTGCATGTGGCTGGAGGCATGTACAGCCGGGTAAGGAAAGCATCCTACTATGACATGAAAAAGCCCCACCCGCATGTCATGCCATGAACAGGTGGTCGGGATCTGTCATGCTGCAACAACAGTCTCGTTTTGATACTTCAGCTCGGCCAGCCTGTCTTCAATCGTCGTCAGCAAATGTGTAATGCCGTCGTAATCCGAGGTAAGAATCAGATTGGAGCCATCTTTCAGCCAGACGGTGTAAGTTGTTATTTCGGAGAGCGAGAGCCGCGTAGTCGCCCGGCAGCCTTTTTCCAGAGCGACCATATCTTGCCAGGAAACAACGCTGACCGTGCGTCCCTCGTTGTAGATCAATCCTTCACTGTATTCATAAATGCCCCAGTTGTGGGAACGGAATGCGAGGTAGCCAACAAAGAGGGGGCCAGCCGCCAGCAAGGCCAGACAGAGCCAGCTCTGTGCCTGGAGCAGCGCGCCCGAATACGCAAAGGCAGCGAAGACGAGCAGGTAAACGCTCACACTGGCGGTAAGATACTTGCCGAAGCCGGGGCGTGTATATTTTCCCGTAAGAGAGCCGAGATGATCGTGTTCAGCTAATTGCTGTATAAAGATAGGGACCGTCATAATTGCATCTCCTGGCAATAGTTTAGACCATTTTTGATATCAGAAAGGGCATATAGCTGGTTACGTGCATATTCTTTATGAGAAAGTATACCCTGCTCTTGCCACGCAAGCAATGAGCTATGTCACAGTTTCATAAAGGAATATCACGACGCTGATTACCAGGATTACCAACAATCAGAGCCAGCCCTTTGCCTTATATGCCTGAAAAGAGTCACTATTCGCTCTCAACAGTCGCAAACAGCGCAGCAGGCGGCATCGTCGAGAGAACGTTGTTTAAGACGCTTTCATCGATGGTGACTCCTGCGGCTTCCAGAGCGGCGAAGAGGACGCCGATGATCGGCTCGTAGGGATAGCGCATGGGGCGCACGTCGGGCGCACCGGTTCGCACCTGTTCGACGATGGTATCAGCGAACAGGGATGAGGGATGGCGGAAGAGGCCGCCGGAGAGGATCAGCCGGTAGGAGGTGCCTTCGAGGCCGACGATGCGGGCGGCGGCCAGCGCGTAATTGCCGATGGCCCGACCATGCTCCAGCACAAGCTTGCGCGCCACGCTATCGCCTGCCTGCGCTTCATCCAGCACGATCGGAGCGAGCAGGGCAATACTTTTTGTTGTGCGCTTCAGACGGGAGGTGGAAAGATAGAGAATATCTTCGACCTTTTCGACACCATAAAATTTGAGGAATCTGGGCGTAAGCGAGGTTGGCGGCTCTATGCCAATCTCAGAGCGGTAGATGGCATCCAGGGCGAGCAGGCCAAGATGGGCGGCGCCGCCGGTCTGATCCTGCCAGCGACACGAGGCCCAGGTACGCCCATCCGGCCCGCGAGCGCCCGTGGCCGCGCCCGTTCCACAGACAACGGAAACGCCCGTAGTATCAGCAGTGCCATCATAGAGGACGGCCATCGCATCATTCTGCACGAGAATGTTGCGCCCCAGGCCGCGTTCCTCCATTGCAGCCTGCAGGTAGGCGTAGTCCTCCGGCCAGTCAGCCCCGGCCATACTGAACACGGCAGCAATGAGGTCGGACTTCTTGCCCTGTGCCGCCTTCAATGCGCTCATAACCGCATGTTCGACGTTGTCAATCGCTGTCTGCGGAGTGCCTGTATATCTCTGGGCCTGGTAGACATCGCTATTACCGCCGCGCCCACTGCCCAGAATCTTCCCATCCAGCGAAGCCACCAGCGCAATCGTCTTGCTATTTCCTCCGTCTACAGCCAGTACGTACATAGATTCCTCCAATCGACCTTATGCATGTCATGCTGAGTGCAAGACCAGGGAACTAAGTGAATACTTTCACTCTCTAAGAACTTCAGTATCTCATTCATATGGCTGCCCATTACTCGCCCGTCGCGCCACCTCGCCAATAGTAAATTCTTCCATTTCTGGCTTCTCCCCTCCTGGCTTAAGGCGCGCTTTGATATGTACGCTTCACTATAGCCGACGCAACGGGCATTTGCAAGAGTTTGGAAGGAAGGGTCATGCAATGTCGGATGAACAGAAGCAGGTTGGGGGTGAGCGGTCGCCATCAAGGAACTTGTAGCGAACGACCGGGAAGAGATTCTAGTGGCGCACGCCCGGGCAGGCTTTCTATAGCAGGCCAGTAAAAAAACCACCCGTGTGGGCGGGCGAGATGGCAACGTCCTACTTTCCCATGGGGCTGCCCCCACAGTATCATCGGAGCTGGAAGGCTTAACTGCCGTGTTCGGGATGGGAACGGGTGTTCCCCTTCCGCTATAGCCACCATCTCACCTGCACATACAGGCGGCTCTCTTGACAGGGTGTATTCTACTACAGTCGCGAGGCCCTGTCAATACTTCTGGCACGAATTTTTCATCTCTTTTAACGATCTCCTGCCGCTACCGGGGCCTCTTCGATCTTGAGGGAAAGCAGGCGGGAGATGCTGTCGCTCCCCATGGAGACGCCATAGATGACCTGGGCGGAGGTCATGGTGACACGATTGTGGGTGATGACGATGAACTGCGTGCGCTGAGCAAGGCGTTTGAGGATGTCGCAGAAGCGCGTGACGTTGGATTCGTCCAGGGCGGCGTCTACCTCGTCGAGCAGGCAGAAGGGCGGCGGGTTGATCTCTAGCAGCGAGAAGAGCAGGGCGGCGGAGACGAGGGCACGCTCGCCGCCGGAAAGCAGGGAGAGGTCCTGCACCTTTTTGCCGGGCGGCTGCACGATGACCTCGACGCCGGTAGGCATGCTGGAAGGCGCAGGGCTGTTCTCCTCGTCATTTTTCGCGCTGGTCAATTCCAGGCGGGCGGTGCCTCCGTTAAACAGGGTAGTGAAATGTTCGCGGAAGCGGGCGCTGACGGCCCGGAAGGTGGTCTCGAACTGGCGCGCCATCGTGACATCTAGCTGACCGATGATCGAGCGCAGATGCAGGGCAGCAGCGGCCATGTCGGAAACCTGAGTGGAGAGAAATTCGTAGCGCGTGCGCAGTTCTTCGTACTGCTGCGGCGCGTCGGGATCGCAGCCGCCGAGTGCCTTCAGACGAGCGCGCAGTTGATCGACGCGGCGGCGCAATTTGCGCAATTGCGTCTCCTCTTCCCCGGAAAGCCCTTCGGGTTCATCTGCCGGATATGCATGGCTCAAGGTATCGTCCTCGCGCGCTTCCTGGCTGCTGGCAAGGCTCATGTAGCTGCTGAGTTCTCCGGGGTTGGAGATGCCCATTTCTTCATTGAGCTGTGCCAGCAGGCTCTCGACGGCATCGCGCGCTTTCTGGCTTTCAAGCAGGCAGTGACGATAGTTGACTTCTAATTCGGCCAGACGCTGGTGCGTCTGCGCCTTCTGCTGCTCCAGAGCCGTAATCTGCTTCTCTAGCGAGGCCGCCTGTTCTTCCACGCCGTGTAACTCTTTCGCCAGCAGATCAACCTGTGTGTGTGCCTGTTCCAGTTCCGCGCGCTTCGCGCTCATAGTTTGCTGCAATGCCTGCTCCTGCCGCACAGTCTCCTGCATGCGCGCTGATTGCTGCTGCACCTGCGTTTTCAGGTCCTGCGCCTGTGCCTGCTGCGTTGCTAACTGCTGGCGCAGAGATTTCGCCTCCTGCCGCTTGACAGCGAGAGCGGTACGCGCACGGCCCAGCTCGTCCTGCTGACGGCGATAGGCGATGGCGCGCTCTTCCATCTCGCCCTGCAATTCCTCGACCAGCCCGGTCATCTCGCGCTGCGATTTCTCATGGGCCCGCACCCGTTCCTGCGCTGCCTGCATCTCCTGCTCAAGGCCGACCACCTCGGCAGTCAATTGCTGTTCAATCGAGATCGCAAGTTGCATTTCGGTCTGCACGCGCTCCTGTTCGCGCTGCGCATTGTTCACCGCTTTGATCAGTTCGGCGGTACGCGCCACAGCCTTCTGTAGCTCTTTGTCCACAGCAGAGAGTTCCGCGCGCCGCCCTTCCTGCCTGCGCTGCGCCTCGCTAATCATGTCATTGAGCTGGTGGATTAACGCGAGATGTTCCTCAAGTTGCCGGGGCAATTCGCGTAGCTCGCGTTCGTGGGCCAGTAGCCCCTGCTGGCCGCTCTCTTTGCCACTGCCACCGGCCAGCCAGCCATCGCTGTGCAGTACCTCACCGCCGGTCGTGACAACCATCTCGAAGGGCAGGTCGCCATATGATGAAAGGCGTAGGGGCAGCACCCAGGCGAGCAACTGGCGGGCAGCATCGAGGTCTTTGACCAGCACGATCCCGCGCAGGAGACGGCGGAACAGCGGCAGATAGCGTGGCTCGCACTGCACCTGCCGCCAGGCAAAACCGATGACATGCTCCTTCAACGCCGGAGCTTCATTGAGGAAGCGTTGCAGGGTGAATTCTTCGGCCTGCATCTGCGCTTCGTCCAGCTCTTCCGGCTCATCCTCTGCATCGTTTTGCAGCCAGATCACGAGCGCCTTGCCTGCCTTCATGGATTGCAGGTAGTGCAGGCAGGTGTGGGCGTGATCCAGCGTCTGCACGACCACCGCCTGCAGGTTGGGGCCGAGCGCGGCCTCCAGCGCCGTTTCCAGACCAGCCGGGGCCACACCAAGCTGAGGGACGGGAGCGAGCAGGCCGGGCAGTTTCCCGGTCGGCGCGCGCAACAGGGAACGCACGCCATCGCTATACCCGCTCAGGCTCTGTCGCCAGGTTTTGAGCATGTTCAGGCGGTCCGAGACTGTGCGGCGCTGACGTTCGGCCTCGGCCAGCGTGGATTTCAGGCGTTCTATCTCCTGTCCGGCGTCAGCAATGGCGCGGGCCAGTACCGATTTGCGCTGCACAATCTCCTGTTCGTCGCCGCGCGCAGCATCCAGCCGCTCGCGCTCCTCCGCGTGACGCTTTTCAAGCGTTCTGAGGGTTTGCCGGGCCTGCGCAATCTTTTCGCGTTGGGTAGCCAGCGTGCGGTTGCGCTCGCCGAGGTGCTTCTGCTGGCGCCCCAGGTCTGACTGGCTGGCTCCCAGCCGCGCCTGCACCTGAATCAGGTCACTCTGGGCATTGCGCAGTCGGCGCTCATCCATCTCATACTCTTTTTGCGCCCGCGTCACCTGCTCCTCAAGGGCCGCCAGTGCGGCAGCCCCAGCGTCCACTGCTTCATCCGCCAGGTCACACTGTTCCTCAAGATCGATCGTTTGCTGTTGCAAGGCGATGAGACGCTCGCGCAGCCGCCGCTCTTCTTGCTGCATGTCGGCGCGCTGGCGCTGCAGGCCTGTCACGCGCTCCTCTGCAACGGCGAGGTCGCGCTCAAGTCTGCGCGCAAGGTCGCTGGCAGCCCCGTAGGCAGCGCGCGCTTCGAGAATACGCTCCTGTGCCTGTTGTCGCTGTGTTCGCAGCCCACTGCCACGCTCATCCAGTGCTTGCAACGCCTGCTCCACCCGGCGCAGCGCACCAGCCTGTTCCTGCTCTGCCGTCTCCGCCTGCTCTCTGAGAGCGCGCAGTCGCCGCCACTGCAAGCCATACCAGGTCATCAGCACGTCGCGCAATTCGCTGTTCAGCCCGCCATACTCGACGGCGCGCCGGGCCTGCTCCGCTAAGGGTTCCAGGCGCGGCTCAATTTCGCCGAGGATGTCGCGCAGGCGGTCCAGGTTCTGCTCCGTCTGGCGCAAACGATTTTCGGCGTCAGCGCGCTGCACCTGGAAGGGGCGAATACCGGCAGCATCCTCAAACAGGCTGCGCCGCTCCTCCGCCCGCAGGCTCAGCGCGGTATCAATCAACCCCTGCCCGACAACGGTGTATGAATCGTGGCCAATGCGCGCCTGCGCCAGCAGCAGCAGCACATCCCTGAGACGCACTTTCTGTTTATTGATAAGATATTCGTTCTCGCCGGAGCGATAGCTGCGCCGCGTGACGGTAATTTCGCTGTATTCAGAGGGTACCCAGCCGGTACTGTTATCGATGGTCAGCGAGACTTCGGCCATGCCAAGCGCGGCCTTGCCATGTCCACCCACGAAGATGATATCGTCACTTTTCTTGCCGCGCAATTGACGCATGCTCTGCTCGCCCAGCACCCAGCGCATGGCGTCCGCTACATTCGATTTGCCCGCGCCATTCGGCCCCACGATAGCCGTAATTCCAGGACTGAATTCCAGCTGCGTGCGCGCCGCGAAGCTCTTGAAGCCCAGCATTTCCAGTCGCTTAAGATACACCGCGTTCCCTTGCTCCTGATTCTCCTCAGTTTTTGCTGCCACGATCATACCATAGCGCAGGCTGCACGTCGAGAGGGTAGCTTCTGTGAGCCAGTTCAACAGCATTTCGTGAAGTCGGTTACAGCCATACTTCCCCCATCCGGCTATACTGGCAACAGACGAGAAATCTTCCATACAGATTGCTCTCTGGTTCGTTTTAGCTGATGTAATGAGAACATTCTGCTCGTTATTGCATTACTGGCTCTGTTGCCAGTGGAAGGAGTGCTGTAATGATTCGCTTGCTCATCTATATGCTGACCCGGCGCTGGGGGTTGATGATTCTGGGTGGCCTGTTGCTCATCATCGGGCTTGTCATGGGGGCAGGTTCGCACCAGGTCTCCTACCAGACCATCGATCATGGGACGTTCCAGCGATATTCCGACGACAGCGGGAAAGAACTTCTTCAGCTGGAGAACACCTCAACCTTTTACATCATCAACGACGGCGATTTCTCTCCTGCATTTAATGGCGATTCAGTATTTCATAGCACCACCTCATTTATACTGATCGCCCGCAAGGACTCACAGAGCGTTGATGAGCAGACAACCGACGGCACGCAACTGAGCGGGGATGGCTACCAGGTCGTGGCAATTACGATCCTGAATGACAACGGCCAGGTCGCGCAACGGTATACGACCGACACGTACCGGCAAAACCCCAACGGCTACTACGAGAACGACTGGCCCGGCGGTCTCGCCCTGGCATTCGTCGGCCTGCTGCTGGGCGGCTTAGCATTCGCTTTCCCCTTCCTGCGCGCTCGGAACAAAGGCGCTCAGCCCGCTCCCGCGATGGGCATGGCAGGACAATTCAATGCCAGCGCCGCCCCCTACGCGAACCCTTACCAGCAGCCCTACCAGCAACCGGCTGCTCCCTATCAGCAACCCAATCCCTACCAGCAGCCTTATCAGAGTCCAGCGCAGTACCCGAATGCGTATAACCCGACGCAGCCTGCCAACCCATACGGTCAGCAGGCGCAAAACCCGGGCTATCCACCGACGCCGGGCGCCTATGATAAGACGCAGCTCGCCAACCCATACGATCAGCAATAAAGACGACCACAACCCCCAGGCCACCTACAAGAGATGGCCCGACTATACACGAGGTAGCCGTGTAGCTCGTGTATAGTCGGGCCATCTCTTGCGACTAAGAATCCTGATGTTCTTCAAAATATCCTTTTCTTTTGCAGAAAACGGGAATAGGGCAAAGGTACAAACTCTTCTCGCATTTGCCCCATTCCCATTTCTGTTCGCGCTTTTGCTGTAATTTCTGCTATCAGACGTATTTCATCTCCAGATAGCGGCTGCGCAGGGCGTGAACCTGCTCTTTGACGTTTTGGCCGCGAATGGCGTCGTGCATGAGCTGGGCCAGTTCGCCCATGGCGCGTTCGTCCATGCCGAAGCGGGTCATTTCGGGAACGCCGATGCGCAGGCCGGAGGGGTTGCGCGGCTCCGTGTCGCCGGGCAGCATGTTGTAGTTGACGATGATGTCGTTGGCTTCCAGGCGTCTGGCGACCTCAACGCCGCCACCCCATTCGGCCACGTTTACCGCGATCATATGGCTCTGTGTGTAGCCGAATTCGCGCGCCTCGACGGGCGTGCCAAGCTCATCGAGCGCGCGGCCCAGCGCCTGGGCGTTACGCACGATCTGCGCCGCGTACTCGCGCCCGTAGCGTTGCATCTCTCGCGTGGCCACGACAAGGGCGGGCAGCGTGTTCAGGTGGTGGTTGCTGGAAGAGCCGGGGAAGACGCCACGATCGGCGGCTGGCCAGTATTTTTTCTCGCCCTCTTCGTCCAGATTCGCCAGGATGATGCCGCGCTGGGGGCCGGGGAAGGTCTTGTGCGTGCTGCCCGTCATCCAGGTCGCGCCTTCCTCTAAGGGTGACTGAAACTGGCCGCCCGCGATGAGGCCCAGTACATGGGCAGCATCGTAGAGCAGAGGAATATTCTTCGTCTTCAGGAACGCGGCCACGTCCGCCACCGGTTCGGGGAAGAGGAACAGGCTCTTGCCCATCACCACCAGTTGCGGCGAGACCTGGTCGATCAGTTCAATCGTTTTCTGCGCATCGATGTGGTAGTGGTCTTCGGTGAGCGGCAGATAGTGCAGGTTGACCGAGTTGGGCGCGCCCATCCGCAGGGACTGGCCGCGCATCTGAATGCGCCGCCCCAGCACGCCCACCGGCCCATGACTGATATGGCCGCCCGCGTCGGTCGAGTTGGCAACAACGGTATCGCCCCCGCGCAGCCAGCCCAGGGCAATGGCCGTATTGGCCGCGTTACCGCTGATCGGGCGCACATCGGCCTGACGCGCATGGAACAACTCCTTCACTTCCCTCTCGGCCATGCTCTCGATCTCATCGATGTAGCGCGTCCCCTGATAGTAGCGATTGACCTGCTCGCCCACGTTGGGATGCCCCTCGGCGTAACGGCCCATGAAATCGGAGACCTGCACGCGGCGCACCGCCTCGCTCGGCGTATTCTCGCTGGCAATCAAATTAATCGTCTGCGTCTGCCGCCATCTGTTTGCCTGTTCAATGATGTTCTCAACGTCGCTGATATCTACTGGCATATACTTGCCCCTTCTCATCTAATGGTTCGCGTCGTGAAATACCTGTCCCAGTATATCAGCAGAGAGGGAAAAGGACAATATACCTCATGTCAGGCATCTGGCTGATCCTTACATGGAAGCCGCCACGCCCTTCACCAGATAGGCCAGCGTTCGCATATCGCCCACCATAAACGTCTCTTTCACATCCAGCGGGCGCGCCTCGCCCTGGCGATTGACCCAGACCGTTGTATATCCCAGTTCAGTGGCAGGGACGACATCGTATTTGAAGCCAAAACCGGCATGCCAGATTTCGGGAACGGTCAGGCCGAGGCGCTCGCGGGCCAGCAAAAAGCCTTTGTGGCTCGGTTTGTAAGCGCCAGCCTGCTGCGCCGTGATAATCTCATCAAACTTCACACCGATCGTTTGCTCCGTTTCTCGTATGATAGCGTCGTCTGTATTGGTGATAAGTGCCACTTTGACAAACTGCTGTAACGCAAGGATCGCTTCACGCGTATCTGGAAACGGCTTCCATCTGCCCATCGATTGCGCAAATTCCTCGACATCGACCTCGTCGTATGGCAGGTTGAACGCCTCGAAGGCCATACGCATCGTGTCGCGCAGTACCTGACGATAGGGGCGGTACTGCTGCTGGATGTAGCCAAACTGTACCTCTTCCCAGTAGCGTTGCAAAGCGCGTGCATCGACGTTCTCAACCTGCTTTGCCGCCAGTCGCTGCCGGAAAAACTGCTGGATTTCCCCTTCCCAATCGATCAGCGTGCCATAGCAATCAAAGGTAATAGCCTTTGGCAGTGAAACCATGCAAACTCTCACTTTCCTCATTACAGACGACTTATCCACGCGGCTATGAAATTGCTGCAAACTGCCGCGAACTGCTGTTGAACAAAATGCCCATTACTGCTATACTACACCATACCAACTGCACATGAACAGGTGTATTGCACAGTTTGCACTGGTCCGAACCACCCACTCACGCGGGATACAGGGAAATTCCGAGTCTGCAAGGGCTTGCCATCCCGATGGGGATTGAAATGACATAATAAAGAGGAGGAGATTCCCTCTCGCATAGAAACTCAGGAGGATTATCAGGGTTTATGAAAGTTTACAGGGCGGAACAGATTCGTAACGTAGCGTTGATTTCCCATGTTGGAGCAGGCAAAACATCGCTGGTGGACGCGGCGCTGTACGATAGCGGCGCAGTTACGCGCCAGGGCAAGGTAGACGACGGCAGCTCAGTCTCCGACTTCGATCCCGATGAACTGAAACGGCGCATGTCACTCAACGTGAAAGTGCTGCCGGTTGAATGGAAGAACACAAAAATTAATTTCATTGACACCCCTGGATACGCCGATTTCGTGGGCGAAGTCAAGGCCGGGCTGCGCGTGGCCGATGCCGCGCTGGTGGTGGTCACAGCGGAAAAGGGCGTCGAGGTCGGCACCGAACTCACCTGGCAATACGCCGATGAGCGCAACCTGCCGCGTATGGTTGTCATCAACAAGCTTGACCGTGAAAATACCTCGTTTGACCAGGCCCTCGATTCGTTGCGCAAGCAGTTTGGCCTCAAGGTCGTCCCGCTGCAAATCCCCGTCGGGGAGCAAGCCGCGTTTCGCGGCGTCGTTGATCTTGTCACGCAAAAAGCCTATACCTTCGAAGGCAACAAAGCCCAGGAAATTCCCGTTCCCGCCGACCTGCAGGACAGAATCGGCACCTACCGCGAGCAATTGATCGAGTCCGCCGTCGAAAGCGACGACACGATCATGGAGAAATTCCTGGAAGGCGAAGAACTCAGCGACGACGAAATTCTCTCGGTCGTGAAGCTTGGCACGCGCAGCGGCCAGCTCGTCCCCGTCCTCTGCGCGGCGGGCAGCAAAAATATCGGCGTGCAGACGCTGCTCGATGCCATCGTCGATTACCTGCCGAGTGCGGCGGAAAGCGTGCCAGAGGACGCGCAGGCGTTTGAAGGCAATCTCTCCCTCTTCGTCTTCAAGACGGCAGCGCAACAGGTAGGTACCATTTCAACATTCCGCGTCTACACTGGCACGCTCAAATCGGATACGCACGTCTTCAACGTACAGACCAGAAGCGACGAGCGCATGGGCCAGTTGCTTACGCCGCGCGGCAAGACGCAGGAACCGGCAACAGAGATTCCTGCCGGTGATATCGGGGCCGTCGCCAAACTCTCCAACACCCACACCGGCGATACCCTCACCAGCAACAAAGAGGCGACCACGCCGCTGGAGCCGATTAATTTCCCGGAACCCTGCTACTCGGTGGCCGTCTTCCCCAGGAGCCAGTCCGATCTGGATAAGATGAGTAACGCCCTGGCGCGTGTGGTTGAGGAAGATCGCACGCTGCGCGTGAACCGCGACCCTGAGACCGGCGATGTGCTGCTCTCCGGCATGGGCGAATCGCACCTGCAAATCGTCGTCGAAGGCATCAAGCGCAAGTATGGCGTTGACCTTGAGACGCGCGAGCCGCGTATCTCCTATCGTGAAACCATTCGCAAGAAGGCGAAAGCGCAGGGCCGCCACAAGCGACAGAGCGGCGGTCACGGCCAGTTCGGCGATGTCTGGCTGGAAATCGAGCCGCTGCCACGCGACGGTGAAGAAACCTTCGTCTTCGAGGATAAAATCGTTGGCGGCGTCGTCCCCGGCCAGTTCATCCCCGGCGTCGAAAAGGGCGTGCGCGAGGCGTTGAAGCGCGGCTTCATCTCCGGCAACCCGATGGTCTACGTCAAAGTCGCCCTCGTCGACGGCAAATATCACCCGGTGGACTCCTCGGCGCAGTCCTTTGAAATCGCGGCCTCGCTCGGCATGCAGGAGGCGGTGCCGCAGGCCAGCCCGACCATCCTGGAACCCGTGATGACCGTCACCATCACCGTTCCCGAAGCAAATATGGGCGACGTGATGAGCGATATCAACACCAAGCGCGGGCGCGTCCTGGGCATGACCCCGGTCGGCAACGGCATGCAGCAGATCACCGCAAATATCCCACAGGCCGAAATGCTGCACTACGCCACCGACCTGCGCTCGATCACCCAGGGTCGCGGCTCCTTCTCGATGGAGTTCTACCAGTACGAAGAGGTTCCTGCCAACATCCAGCAGGAAATCATCGCAAAGTATAAGAAGGAAAGCGAGAAGTAGTCTGCCAGCACCGCAGGCCAGCCGCGTGGTCGCAGGCCACCCGCAAGAGGTGGCCCCGGCGGCGTTCATGGCCCCTGCCCAGGCCACCCGCCAGGGATAACCAGCGGCGTTCATGGCCCCTGCCCAGGCCACCCGCCAGGGGTGGCCCTACTATACACGATGCGGTCGTGCCGCTTGTGGATGGATCGTATATAGTAGGGCCACCCCTGGCGGGTGGCCTGACACCTGGCCCTACTCTACACGACCATCTCGTGGAACGTGGGAAGCCTTCGTCTATAGTAGGGCCACCCCTGGCGGGTGGCCTGCATGGCTAGCCTGCACGCCTGGCCTGGGAGCGCGGCCTATCACAACAAAAACATTTATCATTATGGCTCAAGATTACCAGGAACAGGTCAAACGCC
>CADDYT010000010.1 GCA_902810755.1 Chloroflexota bacterium | reverse complement strand
GGCGGCGCTGCCTGCGGTGGTGCTGAAGCTGGTGACGACGCTGCCGAGCAGGTCGGTGAGCAGAAAGCCGGTACTCTGGCTGCTCAGGCCGCTGAGGACACCCAGTAAGCGGCCACTGAGGGTGTAGTAGGAGGTGTTGGCGGTGTTGGTGGCGCTGCCGCTGCCGGAGTAGGTGTACTGGTGTTCTTCCAGACCAAAGGCATAGACGGTCAGGGTCATGTTGGTGCCATCTGTGGTGGAGCGGGTCATGACGCGGTTGCCTGTGGCGTCATACCAGTACCATTCTTCCTGGTTACTGGAGCCATTCCAGCGCACCAGGTGATCCTGCCCGTCATAGGAGAGAGTGCTGGTGACGCCGTTGTAGGTGCGACTGGTGACATTGCCCCAGCTATCGTAGCTGGCCGTGTAAGCGGGACTGCCCTGATTGCTACAGCTTGGGGGCGTGGTGGTAGTCACGGCAGTGAGCTGGTGGGTGTTGTTGTTGCAGTAGAGATACTGGTAGGTGCCGCTGCCGTTGAGCGTGCCTTTCCAGATCTGGCCCAGGTTGGTGTATTTGAAAGTGTTCGTGTAGCTGCCGCCCAGCGTGCCTTGCAAGGTCACGCTGCCACAGGTGCCGCTGCCTGCCGCCGGGGTGGCGCTGCTGTTACTGGCCCAGGTCAGCCGGTTGAGTTCGTCGTAACAGAAGTTCTGCGTCTCACTGCCACCGGAGCCGCTCTGGCCGGAGATAGCCGAGAGCTATGTAGATCATCAAAATGCGGCGACGTGAATCCGAGAAGGAAATGTCTGTCAAAGCGCCAAAGACCCCGAGTTGCCCTAAAGCATAGGCCAAGGTGTATTGATAGGTTTGCCAGAACGGGACCAAATTGAATTCCGCATAAGAGGGCGGGTTAGCCAACAGTTGCAGTTCCCAGCCCCAGGCGGCCTTGAGAGCAGCATGTAAAATGGGAATAGAAGACAGGTTGCCCCAATTCGCCAGCAGAGAGACAATACTCTCGCGATAGCTGAGATAACACATGCTTTCATCGGTGAGTGGTTCCATGACCGGAAGCAGGGCTTCGTACTGCAAAATGGTATGCAGCACGGGTAAAGCCCGCTCATCGTGCAACCATCCTAACGCAATGGCGCTGGCCCACCGTTCCAGGCGTACCGCACTTTGCAGCAAAGGAACGAGCATTTCTTGCACGCCCGGTGGCTTGAGAGAACCAAGGGCAAAAATAGCGATGATTTTCTCGTTTCCTGCTCCTTCCCTAAATGCCCGTTCGAAGGCGCTGACGTCAAGTCCGCCCCAGCGATGTGCAAAGCTCTCTATCGCTGGCTGAAATCCCCCTCCGTAATGGACTAACCCGAAGGCGCGATACACATAGTCGGGCAATTTCTGATCTGCTGTTTCCACTCGATTCTCTCCTCAGACCATTGATTTAGCACAGGCGTATATCTGATGATACCACAGAAGATTTATGGATGATACCTCTATCACCTGATCTGATAGAGAACCAGTTGATCGTTCTCATCGGCTGCCAGAAACGTCAGCGCACTTTTGTAAGGGATAATCTCTGGGGTTAGGGGCCAGTCCCATGAGTAGGGATACAGGTATTTTTCATTTTGATGGAGAAGATGAAGACCGGTCACAGTCATCACCTCTCCTCTTTCTGAGAGTGTACTGCCAGTATATCTTGTAACCACTAGTCTGTCCGCATACTCCTCTATAATCCAACAAAACTCTTGCTCTCCTGACTGTCCCTGTGTCTGCTGACTTGAGACAACGTAGGCATAGCGCACCCCATCACTCAGCCATTCTGGCTCTTCCAGATGTTGAGCTTCCTTCAGTGGGTTCCACTTCCAGCGTCGCCAGTGTTGCTCAAGACGATCAATTCCTATGATCGTTTCCCCGCATCGGCCCAGGCTCAACCGCTCGCCCACCAGATCCTGACATTGGGCCACCACGTCTCCATCTTCACTCAAGCAAACCAGGATGGCTGCATCTGGCACCTCTTTTCTGCTATCGGAAAGAAGCTTCCAGATATTCTTAAAGATCGCTGCTCCCACGACTAGAGTTCGTTTCTGCTCCTGTGACCAGCGTGGCCCGGCAATCGTGGTAGCCCCAGCACTGACATCGCGTCTGAAGTCCCAATAGGGGTCTGAGGGGGCGAAGACTCCCATATTCAAACGATGCTTCCATACTCCCTTTGTCAGCGGCGCTTTTCCGCCAACAACAAAGAAACGCCAGAGCGGTTCAGCATCTTTGAATTCCTCTGCCGTCTTTGCGGCCTGTCCCGCCTTTTCCCATTGCACATCAAATAAGATGAGATACCAACAATCCTCTTCGCGATAAGCAGAGGCTTTCACTGCCCATTCGATCTCTTGAGTCGTCACATGCATGCCCTCTGCCTGCACTGCTATCTCTGCCAGTTTGATAGTGGCTGGCTCAATATCATCCAAGCTCGGCTTAAAATAGAGTAGGTTATAGCCCCCTCTGCTCTGATCGGCGAGCAATGCCATGCACGCACTGCTCATGCTATCTGCTGCTTGATCGACAACCACTATCCTTGAGGACAGATTCATCCGCGCAGGCAAAAACCACATCTGATCAATTCCACCCATTACATCGCCCTCGATTCCAACCCAAGCCAGGAGCCAGATTTCTCTTTGTTGCCCTGCCGTCACCCATAAGCCCCCTGGCGCACACTTACATCGATACTTCTCTTGAGAAACTATTTTACCAGTCTCCACATCCAGGCAGAGAAGTGCAATGATTGGTTGCTCCTCTATCCATGCTAACGCAAGGAGACCGTCATCTTGTCTCAATGCCCAGGTGCTTTCAAATTCCCATCTTTCCTTTGTCATAGGAAGCTGACATAATCTTCGAATGTGCATAAGCAAGGCATTTCTCTCTGCAAAGGTGAACGATCGATCAAAGGCGGGCAGCTGTTACTCTTCCTCCATCTGATCGGGAGGAGATGGATGCCTATCCAGCGCCCCTTCATAAAAATAATCGTTCCCAAAATATTTCAGACAGACCTGTTGTTCAGCCTCTGATAAGCCAAATAAGCGTTCCAGAGCTTTGGCAACTTCTCCCTGTAATGTTTTGTCAAGCGTCATTTTGGTAAAGATATCACCTTTCTCGCCCAGATGGCCTAAAGCTATGTAGATCATCAAAATGCGCCGACGTGAATCCGAGAAAGCAATATCTGTCAAAGCGCCATAGACCCCCAGTTGTCCTAAAGCATAGGCCAGTTCGTGCTGGTAGGCTTGCCAGGGAGAGACTATCAATTCATCATGAATGAGAGGATTAGCGACACGTTGCTGCTCCCACTGCCAGATAGCTTTCAATGCCAAACGTAAAACGGAGGTTGAGGAGAGTTTTCCCCAATCTCCCAGCATGGTCGCAATTGTCATCCTGGCACTAATCATTGAAAGAAAATCATCGTCCATTGCTGCATCTGGATCAGGAAACGGTGCCTGTAAAAGCGAGTACAATATTGGTAATGCCCTCTCATCTTTCAACCTCCCTAGAGCGATGGCGCTAGCTTCGCGCTCTAAGGAGATAGGGCTTTGAAGCAGAGGGGCAAGCAGTTGTTGCGCATGGGGAGCGTGAGCATAGCCCAACGCGTAAATGGCAATGATTTTGTCTTCGCCTGCTCTCTCTCTAAGGACACGCTCAAGTGTCTCTATATCCACTCCTCCACAACGCCTGGCGAACCTTTCGGCATGTCGATGGTCATAGCCACCGCCGTAGTAAATTTCTCCCAAAGCCTGATATATGTATTCAGGCCATGAATGATCTTGTGCTTCCACTCTGGCTCCTCCATCAGGGAAACAATTTACTGTAGCTACAAATATCTCCAAGTCTTAAGACCTCGCTTAGGCTCGGATGTGTTGCCCTCGACCATTTTACCATTTTTATGCTACTTCCTACTTGTTTCCAGTCCTCAACTCTTATGGGTAGTACCGTGCGATATCTCTAGGGGATGTGATAGGATTCGCCAGAGGATTATCTACATCAAAGCTGGGTTGATACCAGACATACAAATTAACCTTTACACCTGGAGGCGCTGCAGCTTGAAGTTCCCGCGCCCAGATCGGTATATCTTTCTGGCAAAACTTCGTGCATGGTATCTCTTGCACATAGATCATTATGTTTATAGTTGTTCCCGGTGCAACATTTTGATATTTTGTCTTAATTAAGTTCATTGCCCAACTATAAATTTGCCTTTCAGCATGGAAAAGATTATTGTTTCGCCCAAATCCGGGAACAATTTGTGAATCTTCCGTACAGGGATTACTTCCAATTCCAATACAGCCCTGAGCATAAGGAGCGCGTCTAGTGTCACTTCCCCTTTTTTGCTGCACCTGTTGTGCGAGCCTATATGCGATCTGGCGTTGCTGACTGTCATTCCAGCCACCACTCTTTGAACCGCCAAAAAAGTGTGTGACGGCAGCATATATCAGAAGGGCGAAGGCGGCAGCAGCTACCACAATGGCAATAACTTTCGCGACGAGTCCGATGATTGCTCGCACAACGACTTTCTCTACTTCCTGAGGTATTTGCATTTGTGTTGGATGGGTTATATCCTGACGAACAACCTGGGTAACGTGTTGAGCGAATTGTGTAATACGATCCCAGGCGTTTTGAGCGTTGCAACCCAGATCGTACCAGGCGCAACTCGGGGAATTACTGGGTGTAGCGCCGCCTGGAGGAGTGTTATTTGGCGAGCTACCGCCATCTCCACCAACACCACCACCGCCGGGCGGAACGAACGCCTGTCCTGTCGGGTCGTTATCGGTCTCAGGATTGCCGCCTACATAGCTGTAGGGGTCCATTCCCTCTTCGTTGTTCTGTGTTAAGTCTGTCGAGAGAAAGACTCCAGCTACCGGGTCGTAGTACCTGGATTTGTAATAATCCAGGCCGCTGACGGGGTCGTTGTACTGGCCGGTGTAGCCCTTGTTGGTGTTCATGCTGCCGGACTGGTAGAGTTGATTGCCGTAGGGGCCGTAGAGCTGGTTGCCGAGCATGGCGGCGCTGCTTGCCGTGTTGCTGAAGGTGGCCAGGATGCTGCCGAGGGCATCTGTCATGAAGAAGGAGGTAGTCGGCGTGCCGCTGCCTGTCAGTTCGCCGATGAGATGGCCCGCCAGACTGTAGTAGTGCGTGCTGCTTTGCAGGTTGCCGCTGCCGTCGTAGTGGTATTCTTCCAGGCCGAAGGCATAGACAGTCATGCTGGTGGTGCTGCCAACGGTGCTGCGCTGGATGCTGCGGTTGCCACTGGCGTCGTAGGCATACCAGGCCTGGTTCGTGTTCGGCACCTGCCATTCGACCATCTGATCGAGCTTGTCATAGGACAGGGTCGCCGTCTGGCCGTTGTAGGTGCGCTGCGTGACATTGCCCCAGCTATCGTACTGGACAGCGTAACTGGCCGTGCCGGGATTGGAGCAGGTCGCGGTGGTGGGATAGATGCCCTGCAATTGATGAGGAGCGTTGCTATTGCAGTAGAGGTACTGCAAGCTGCCGCCCGTGCCGTTGACGGGGCCGCTCCAGAGTTGGCCCAGGTGGGTGTAAGTGAAGCTGTCGGTATAGCTGGCGCCGCTGAAGCCGTTTGCCGGGGTGAGACTACCACAGGTGCCGTTACCGGGAGCAGGGGGTGTGGCCGTATTGCTCGCCCAGGTGAGTCTGTCCTGTTCATCGTAACAGAAATTTTGCGTCTCGGTATTCGAGCCGGTCTGGCCGCCGGTTTTCTCAATGGTTGTCGTCTCTGCGGTGATGTTGCTGGCGGGGTCGTAGCTGCGGCTCTCGTCGAAGACCTGCCCGCTCTGACCGCTGCCGCCCTGCCAGGTCGCCGTCTCTTCAGTTGGGCGCAAATCACCATCATAGTGAAATTGCTCGTAGGCCAGGTTGCTGCCGGTACTGGTCTGGTAATAGATCTTGCCAAGCAGGTCGTTGACGTTGTAGTTCAAGGTTGCCAGGTTGGCGACACCCGTTCCGTTATTGCTGAGTCCGGTGAGGATGCCTAGCGTGCTGTCATAGACCTCGGTAAAGGTGTAGCCGGGGGTGGACTGGGTGCCGACAATGGTGCTGGTCGCGGTAGTGGTCAGCTGGTTAGCATCGTTGTAGGAGAAGCTGGCCTGATACGTTGGCAGAGCGGCGGTGACATTCCAGGCATTGGGCAGACTAAACTTCTCTTGTGCCGTCACAACACGTCCGCGCTGGTCATATTGCGTTTTCTCGGTGGTGTTGAGGGAGCCGCCTTCGGGATAGTAGGTTGTGGCAACGCTCTTCGTTAAGCGCCCGACAGGAAAATCTGTGCTGCCCTGCGTGCCAAGCAGTGTGGTATCATAGGTATTCTGCACCAGCGGCTTGCTGGTGCTACAACTGCCATCGGCGTCGCTGGTGACGCTGCCGATCTGCACGCAGCCGACGCGCTCCAACAGATCATAGTTATAGCCAATGGTACGCGTGCCGGAAGTATCGGTGAGGACATGTCCATCGGCATCGTAGGAGTAGGTATGGCTGCCTCGATCTGGATCGCTGAGCTGCGTCAGCCGCCCCAGATCATCATATTGCATCGTCGTGGTCACGCTGGTGAGGCTTGGCCCACTTTGCGGACTCTGATCGGTGACAGTAATCGAGATCGGTTCATTGAGAACGTTGTAGGAGACGCTTTTGAGTTCGTTGGGCGTGAGGGTGCCACTGTTGACGCCGCTGTCGTAGCGCACGTAGCGCGTATTGCCCAGCGCGTCGATAAACATTTCGGTGACGTGGTTGTTGGGATCAATACTTTTGGTGGTGGTGTAGGTATTATTGTCGCCACCGAAGCCACTAACGCCATCGAGCTGGTAGACAATGCAGTCGGTGGAGTTGTAGCTTGACAGCGAAGGGTCATCCTGCTGAAGGGAAGGGCAGGAGATACCGTTGATGCCGGGCGAGCCAAAGATGGGGTCTTGCGTGGCAATCGTTCGCCCCATGGCATCGCTAAAGGTGACGGTCCCTGCCGGGGTATTGCCATTCTTGTCTTTTGCCCCATTGGGATCAACCCAGCCCGAACCGCTTGTCACCTCGAAAGGCACGCTCTCAAACGTGCTGTTGTTCTGGTCATCGTAAGAAGTAAATTGAATGGTATCATAGCCACTGTCCGGCCCCGGCGTGCGTGTCTCGACCTTTCGGCCATCGCCATCATAGAACGTTTCGGTGACAGCGTTGGGATAGAGCGAGCTACTGGTATCAACTTCATAGCAGGGAGTGATGGTACCCGAAGGGATAGTTGATTGGCAGGTTGATTTTGTACTCGACTGCGTGGTATACCCGGGTCCGTTTGGTGGGTTGACCTCGCCAGGTTCGCTGATCTGTGCCGTGCTGTTGCCGCTGCCATCGTAGCTGTAGGTCGTCGTAGTCGTTTGCCCGTTGACATCGGTTGACGCCGTCGGCAGATTCCCCTGTTGAGGGTCGTATTGCACGGTACTTTTCTGCCCGAAGGCGTTGGTAAAGCTGATCGGAAGGGCGTTGTAGGTCGAGTCGTAGGCGGTACAGGTAGTGTAGCTGGTTTTTCCCCAGCCGGGACTCATAATGGCAGGCGCGCTGGAGAGCGTGCAGCCATTTTTGCCACTGATACCGGTATTACCATAAAACGCACTATTGGCAACTGCCACCGGATCGACGGTTGCGACAGTGTTGCCATACGCATCGTAGCCAGTGTAGCTGGTGGTCAGGGGCGTGCCAAAGCTGTTTGGCGTGCAACTGGCGCTGGTGTAGGTATTGACCGTGGTGGGCCAGCCCGCCGCCGGTGTGGGCGTCCCTGTTGGCGCACCTTCATCATATGTAATGGATTCGCACTTCCATTTGTGGCCCGATGAATCATCGATCTCGCTGTGCGCTATCTTGTTCACATCATAGAAAATCCACCCCGTCGCGTTGTAGCCGCTATCGGTGATCGCATACGTATACTGTTTCGTGACGGTTGAGGCGTTGGCGCTGCTGATGGTCTCCGTCAGGATGTTGCCATAGCCAGCGCCGATCCCATTGCCAACCGGCGTGGGAGCATAATCGTCGTAGGTATAGGCGGTCTTGACCCAGGGAGCATTGCCATTGCCGCTGCCAGTATTATCATAGATGGTCGTGGTGATCGACTCTGGGCTGGCCTGGCAGGGAACATAGGTCAGGTCGAGCTTGCCGTAGCAGGAGTTATTATCGGTAAAGCCGGGGTAGACGGTTTTCGTCTCTTCCAGCAACGCGCTTGAGGTCGCACTGGGACCCTGGTAGACATCTTCCTGGTACATGGCCCCGGAGTTGTAATTGGCGGCATCCCCTTCCGGCGTATGCCAGCCCTCAGTGCTGTAATATTGATCGACGGTCAGGTCATTAGAAGGACTGATGATAGAGACATAGTTGAAGCCGCGAAACTCCCCATGGTAGAAATCCTGCCAGTCGGCATCCTGGTTATTGTTGCCTGTATCGATGGGAAGCCAGTTATCGCCGACACAGTTGGTGTCTTGCTGGCTATCTGCCGGGCAGGTCGAACCCGTCTTGACTCCTGTCGTTGCCAGTAAGTACGAATAGGTAGTGGTGGCCGCATTCAGGCCGCTGCTATCGGCGTTGAGCGAGGTAATTTGCGTGACGGCCTGCACCGTCCAGGCATGGTCATCTGGATAGTTGAAAACACTATTTTGAGTGTTGCAATCTAAACTGGGATCGCTGTTACCAGCATGGTCAGGGCAGTAGAAGGGGTCGTAGCGATTATCTCCGGTGGACTTATCATAGGGAGTGCCATGTGTATTGTTGTAGGCCCGGTTGTAGTAGATATGCGCCCCTGTTCCTCGTTCGGTATCGAAGTAGTAGTCCAGGAAGGAACGTTGGATGCTGACGATATAGGGCAAACCACCGGGCAAGGGATCGCTGCGATCGGAATAGGTGTTGATAAAACTGTAGTAGTGGAACAGGACGGGTTTGAGCGCGTTGGCAGTACCATCTTTGTAGACTTTGGGCGTGACCTGGTTGAGTAGATGCTCCCCGGCACAGTATTCATCCACCGGCGGATTGGTGGTTGGATCAGCGCAGGTATTGCCGTTGGTCGGGTTATACGAGGTGAAAGGCGTGTCGGTATAGCTGAAGTCATACTCGTAAGCCGGGTAGCCGCCTGTGCCGTCAGGACCCACGTAGCTGGTGACTTTATCCAGCGTCAATGTACTCATCACGCTGGGCGCGTTCGCTCCCCCGCTGTAATTCTGTGGGTCGTCGCAGCGCATCAGGGGAGAGACAGTGATGGGAGGAGTACCATTACACTGATAATTTTGACTGGCATAGGTAGCCGCCCACTGTGCAGGGGTAGAGCCAACATACTGGGCCAGATAGTGGAAATCTACCGTGCCGTCGATCTGATTGATGGTGCCAGGAGAACCAGTGCCGTACTGAATCTGCTCAATGCCCGCGTCCCGAATGGTCATCGACCCGCTACTATTGGCCGCGCTGGGACAGCTTCCGGTGGAGGAGCCACAGTCCTGGAAATAATGCACCAGGATGATTTTGAGGTTACTGCTATTGCCATCATTGGGCGCGATAATCTCGTTGAGATCAAATTCATACAGATGCAGGCCATTACTATCGCGGCGATATTGCAGGGAATCGGGTGTGCAGCCGAACTCATAGTAGGTTCCCGACGTATCCCAGACGGCGAAGCAGGGCTCGCTATTTTTTTGAATCTGCTGGATGCGGAAGTGAGAGATATGTTCGGTATCGTAGAAGGTGCCACTGGTAATGGTCGTATCCCGCACCAGGCGGTCACTGATGCCATCGACGCCGCTGAGGAAGTACCAGGTGTTGGCTCCGGCGGCGCTGCTTGAGGGATAGGGAACAGCCGAGATAGATCCCAGCGAGAGCGACCAGCCTTCGCCCATCGCTCCGGCTGGCGAGGTATAACTATGCTGCTCATTCGTCGCTTCACTGGAATACGCGAGCTGGAGTTGTGGGTCAAATCCATCCACGCCTGGGGCGACCTGAATGGGCAGCGCATACGATAACTGGCCGGAATTGCCCTGCACCGAGGCGACTTGCGGTGTCGAGGGACTCTGATTCTGTGGGTCGCCGATGCCTGAGGTGAAAATGCCCGTTCCCATGATGGCGCTCTGTACTGTCAGGGTGTGCGCCTTCGGGTCATTGTGCATGGGTAAAATGAAATCGGAGAGCGGAAGCTTCGGGTGCGGTCCGCTCTCAGTGGGGTCATACCAGGTAAAGAAGAGCTTGCCGGGGTCGAGGTCAAGGGCTGTCATTTCCCAGTTCTGATAGTGATAGATGAAGGTGAGCGGCTGGCGAAAGACAATGCCGGTAACCTGCTGACCGTTGGCATCAAGAATCTGAATCTGGTAGCTGCCCAGCTGGTTCATCTCCCCGGCAAAATGACCATGTCGCTGCGTAAGTACCAACGTCAGCGGTTCGCTCAGTGTAGACGACGAGGGCGTTGGCGTTGTGGTCGCTGTAGGTATCACTGTTGGAGCGGGTGTGGTCTGCGGTGTTGCAGTCGCACGACCTTTGCGAGGTGTGGAAGTTGGGGTCGGTGACGTGGTTGGTGTGGTTGAAGGGGTTGGCGTCACCGTCAAGGTTGCTGCAGGGGTGGGTGTTGCAGACGGCTTTGTCCGGGAAGTGTTTCCGCCAGACGTGGAGACGCTGGCATGAGAGAGATCAAAACTGCCCGGGGCAACCTGCACTTCCAGCCGATGATCACTGCCCATCAGATCGAGCGGCTGCGTCCCGGCTCCCCCTGCCAGAAAGGCACTGGTCAGCGTGGCACGGATTGGTTGCATGGCGGGAGGTTCGGCGCCAGGCGGCAGTTTACTGTAATCGGCGAAATGCTCGTATTTCGTGTATGGATTTGCAGGGGTACGCGGCCCGGCAAAAGCAGGGCGTTTCTGCTGGTCCTGTTTCATTTCATTGAGAAATTGCTGAAAAGTCATATGCGCGGGAATAGCTTGCGGCTTGCTGGCAGCAAAGACAGGAGAAGATGCAAAGACCCCGTTTCCCAACAGTTGCGAAAGAAGCAGGAACAGTAAGACGCCAAAGAGAAAGACACGCTGGACGAAAGAAGGGGAGGTAGAGCGCGCTCGCTTACGCAGCAAAGCAGGCAAGAGGTGATCACGAGACATAGTTCTGCTCCTTCCGCAGGGACACAGACAGTGTCTACAAATACGAGAAGCAAAAGCGTAGCTGGCACGAAATACGGCGCTTAAAGCAGTGATAGCACTACAGGCAAGCACTACAGCATTTCACTACTTCAAGCATATCCAGACCCCATCAGTTTGTCATGCCCTGTAGCGGTATTTTTTCTGCTGAAAAACAGTACAATTTCTACCAGAAAGCAGAGGCGATTTTACCGGGAAGCGGTACATTTTCTACCGGAAAACAGCAGATTTTCTACCCGGAAGCGGCACAAACTCTATCGCTACAAAGTAGAGTTTGTGCCGCTTCCGGGTAGAAAATCTGCTCTCCCCACTACTCCTCGTCTATGCCGCCAAAAAGGGCTTCCAGCAGCGCCTGCTCGCCTGGGGAGGGGGCGGCCTGCGCGCATCGCTGGCGCAGTTGCAGGAGACGCAATAATAGCGCGAGGTGGCGGTTGGCCGCCTGTTCGCGTTCAGATGGCTTCATCGCCGCCAGGTCGTTCGCTTCCAGCAGGACGCAGATACGGCCTTCCAGGACGTTCAGCCAGTTATTGAGCCGCTCCAGCGCATCCTGCTGGCATTCCTGTTCGTGTAAGGGATTTTTTGGCATAGCATGTTCCTTTCAATATGAAAAACAGCGTTTACCGCATGCGGCGCAGCAAGACGCGCAGGTGCGTGCCGCCAACTACCATGCCAACGGGCAGCACCTCGATGATTTCATATTTGGGCGCGCTGGCAACCGCTGCCGCCGTCGCCGTCGTGGTATCGGCAACGTAGACCGCGCCGGTAAAGTTCGTGTCGAGCGGGGCGATCATCAGCATATCGGCATTGTGCAGCGGGGCCATGCCGCTGGCGTCGTAAATTTGCGGGTCAATGATCTGCTCCGGGCGCATAATGACCTGCACCGCGCTGTAGCTATAGCTGCCGCCCGCCAGGTAGACGATCACCACCGTGCGCTGCCGCCCGGCAAAGGTGCGTGGGATAACTTGCAGCATATGCTGCTCTTTGCGCGCATCAAGCGGCATAAGTACCTCCTTTTCCAGGATACAGGGCTAGAATGGTTGCTCTTCGACGCCGGGCGGCAACTGCGCACGGTGGTGAGAGAAATGGGGAATATGTGGATGGGCGACGTGGCTGCGCGCCTTTGTATGCCCCTGATGGCGCGCCTGCGCGGCGGGGGCGAAAAGCGAGGTAGTGTAGGGCGAGGCCACCAGCGTCGAGGGCGGCGGCGCGTACATCAGCGACGCGGAGCCTGCTCCTCTGGCGGCTGTGGACCGGGGGTTGACGGTGATGGACATACTGAAGGCTCCTTTCCAATGCGCGCCTGTTCCTCGTGGATATCGAGTTCCTCTCCGGCAAACTGGAAGATCAGGCGCATGGCCGTCTCATCGCTCACCCAGCCCTGCCCTTTGGCGGCGATGAGCGCGGAGACGAGCATCTGTGTGGCGCTGGCCAGCGTCTGGTGGTCGGCCACGTCGATTTCAGGGAAGAGAATGTCGTAATGCGTATCGATATCGTCGCGCAGCCGCCCGGCCCTGCGCGCTTCGAGCAGCACGCGATCCAGGATGGCGCGCAACATGGCCCGCATGACGTACTGGCGGCGCTGGAATTTCAGGAATGTTGGCAACCCCATCTCCTTCGCCGTCGCCAGATTGCTGTTATCGCCATCTGAAAGAAAGTGTTCGGGCAGCTGCGCGCCCACTGCCACCATTAATTTTATGGCCCTGCCATCCTCCGCCGCCTCGCTGGCATTGATCTCCGGCTTGATCGCCGACCACTGCTCCGCCTCGTTGTGAATGATGACGCTGCCCGGCTCCGGCGGGTACGAATACTCCATGCGCTTGCGTTCGACCGCCTTCCTGTCCGCGCCCGTCAGCACGACATCCCACAGAAACGCGCCCTTGTACTTGTTGATGCGCACGCGGTCCGTCAGCCAGTCTTTGTAGCGGCGCAGCCAGGGCAGCAGTGTCGCCAGATCGCTCTTGCCGCGTTTGGCATTGCTCACCTTGTTGATGGTGAACTGCACCACCTCCTCACCGGCCTTGAACCACTCGCCATCCGGGTGCTGCTCATCCGTGCGCGAGATGAGCGGAGGGCTGCCCGGCAGCGTCGCGCTCGGCCCGATCGGACGACGGTGGAAACGCAGCGGCGTCTCGATATCTGTCGAACCATCGGTCGCGCATAAGTCGCATTCCACCTGAAAAGCTGTTCCCCGATGGCGAAGACATTCCCTTTACTCCGCCTGAGAAGTTCCAGCGCGTCTTTCCGCCCCAAAACCTTCCAGGGCCGATTAATCCCCGCTGGAAAGTCCCCCCCTCGGTGTGGCCCGCTCTCTTAGAGCGCATTGACCAGGGGGAACCACTGCGAGAGGTGGCAAAGGCATACGGAGTCAGCTATACGACCATCAGAAACGCGGAAAAAGCCGCTCGCCAGGCCCTGGGCGTTCCTGACCGACGCCAGCATTCCCAGTGGAAGATACCTCCTTCTGAGTGGCCTGCGATACTGCAACGCATCGACCAGGGGGAATCGCTTAGCCAGATTGCAAGGGAGTATGCAGTATCAAGGAAAGCTGTTCAGCGAGTAGAGAAAGCTGCGAGGAAGGTATTCAACGCTTCTGAACGTCCCCCTCGCTACAGGTGTAATATCCCTCCCTCTGAGTGGTCTGTTATCTTGAAACGAATCGACCGGGGCGATACATTCAACCAAATCGCGAAAGATTATGGCGTTTCAGAGACATCAGTGCGGCGTCTGGAAAAAGAGGCTAGAAGGACTCTACAGGCTCCAGAACGTTTTCCTCACCTTCATATGAAGCTACCTCCTTCTGAGTGGTCTGTGATTTTACAGCGGAGGAAACAAGGTGAAACTTTCCTCGAAATTGCCAAGAGCTATCATGTTTCACAGGCAACCGTCAGGAGAGTAGTGTATCTGGCTTATAAACAGAACGAAGATGAAAAGTAAAGTGTTTGTAGTGCCCCCACAGGATCGGTTCATGCCCACTTTCGATGATCGATTGTGGTATAATGAGAGAAAACACCTGTTCCAATAACATCTTCTTATTCCAACCTAAGGGGGGCAGTACAGATTTTGCCGTCAAGGTACTGGATGTTGCCACGAGTGCCGGCCAGGACGACAATAGCGTCGGCTTTTTGGAGGCGATCTCGTAAGGCGAACTGCTTCCCTTTCAGGTAGAAGACAAACCAGATAATCGCCGATACAATGGTGATGACACCAAGCGTGCTTAGAATGACTGCTACGATTTTCGACATTATTTTGTTCAGACTTGCAAAGTATCTTTCTTCGCTTTGATCTCTTTTGCAACTTCATCAACGCCGTAAGTGTGGAAAAGGAACTGGATGAGGCGCATTCTGGCGGTTGGGTGCCAGAGCGTTCTGCTGAAGAGCTTGTTTACGACGGCGTTCAGGTCGGTAGATAAGAGGCCGAATTTTGAGGCTTCGTCTCTATCCCAGGCTTTCAGGAGCCAGCTTTGCCTGATCTCTTCAGCATCCAGATTGAGTTTGATGGCTGTGATGACATCAACCGACAGGGTAAGGTATTCGATGTTGAGGGATAGCACTTTGATGCTCTCAACTGCATCAGGAGAAAGGGCAAACTCTTCATCTAAGCCCCGGATGGCTCCAGCAAAGAAGTCGGAATCAGCCGAACGTGAAGGATTGCCTTTGCGGTCGGTACCGGGCGCGTTCATCGTTTCCTCAAAGGATGCTGACCAGTGATTGGGGTAGAAAGCAACGGATGAAGATCGGCGCATGAGTAAAATCTGGTTGTCTCTGGTCACAACGATGCATTGAATGCTGATCGGTGCCGGGATGAGGGATGTTCCACGATCTGTTGAGCTATAGGTGAGCGCAGTGTTGCCGTATTTCTGGCGAATGGAGATTTTTGTACCGTCTATCGTCGTCAATAATGGCTCATCAAGGTAGGGTATCAGGCTGTAGTAGTCGTGAAAGCTTAAAGGGGCTAACACGACTTCCAGGCGGTCAAGATCGCTGAAGGATGGCGTATAGGATGAGAGTCGGTAGTGGGACGAGTTGAAGTAATCCTTCTCAATGCCTGGAAGTTTTTCCAGTCTGAGCTTTTCCAGGTCTTCTGGAACGGGTAATGATGTGCTGAGAATGGTCGTCTTGATTTCGTGACGATCCCATCCCTCAAAATCATGACTGTTGGTGAGAATGATGCAATCGTCAACGGCGAAACGTTCTACGTCGGCAAGCTGCATTAACCAGCGTGCATTCGGTGATGCGAGTGAGTAGAGATTGTAGCTACTCAGCACCTTATTCAGATTTTCACCATATTGATATCCCACGACAATTTTCCCTTCTAACGCCTCTGCATGGTAGATTTGTACCTCTGGGGCTTCGTCAAGTTCTGATGTTACCTGCCTGTTGTAAATCTTGTCAAGTCTTTTCTGGATTTCCTGAAGTAGATTGGCGTATTCCTGAATCTTCAGTTTCAAGTTCGGCGGTGAGTTGCTGATACCTAATGCCGTTTCCCGCGCTTCTAATTGCTGAAGCAACTGGGTATAGATGCTCTCTAGCCGTTCAAGTGTGATGACTTCTTCAGCCGAACTGGCGGGAATGGCCGGGGTAAAGCCGAGTTGGATTTTCTCGGTCTCTGTCAGAAGTGCCTGGTTCATGCCTGCTAATTCAAGGTAGTGCTTCGTTTCCGCCTTCGATGTACAGAGAATCTCTGCCAGGGCAATAATCAACTTGCGTACAGATCCTTTGAAGGGCTGCGGTACTTCGTTGTTTTCCAGTCGTGAAAGCGCGCTCTTACTGCTGTCAACCAGCCTGGATAGCTCTTCTAAAGAGAGTCCGGCGCTGCTCCGTAAGTTAGAGAGGAAGATGCCAAAATCTCTCATGCGTCTTTCCCATTTTGTTGCAAGTGGCCCTGTTTGCCGCTAACGGTTTGTCCCATTTTGTCCCGTTGTGTCTCAGTTATTCCCATCTTTCTGAACAATAATTAAAGTAGATCGCCGAGACATTATAGCACATCAGGAGCCAATAGAGTGCTGTTTTGTGGTGGCAATGTCTGAGGAAGCTGAAGCGTTCAGGTGAACAAAGGGAGATGGATTTATGGAACAGATGCAGGATGTCCCGTTGGGAGCTTTCGAGCAGTTCATGAGCGAGGTACGGCGGACGCCACAGTTGACAGGTGAAGAGGAAACACAGCTATTTCTCTGCATGGAACAGGGAATTGATAGCCAGCAAGCCCGTGATCGCCTGGTCGCTGGCTATCAACCGCTTGTCCTCGCTCTGGCAAAACGATTTGTGCGAAATTGTAAGACGTTGGAGCTTCTCGACCTCGTGCAAGAGGGCAATGTCGCACTCCTTCAGGCACTGGCAAAGTACGATGGACGCAGGGAAGAGACTTCGTTCGGTACCTTTGCCTTCGCGTGGATACGCATTTCCATGCTGACTGCCCGCTGGCGCTATGAAGGTACAATCAGGCTGCCCTGGCATAAGGCTCGCGCTCTCAAGCAAATGAAAGCTGTCAATGATGCGTTGTATAGTTTGCTCGGTCGCGAACCGACGATCTGTGAAACGGCGGCTGAGATGGGAACGACTGAGGGCAACGTGTTGGAATTGCTGGTGTTGCAAGAGCAACAGCAGGTGATGAGCCTGGATACTCCCATTGATGACGATGAGGGTATGACGCTCGCGGAGGCCATTGAAGATACTGCTACCACTGTAGATGATGACCTGTCGACGCTGGAAGAGATGCTGGAATGCTTAACCGAGCGTGAACGTACTGTGATTCTGACGCGCTACGGCTTTGGCGATGGTCGGGCATACACACAGCAAGAGACAGCGCGTTTGCTCGGCATGGGACTGAACAGAGTTCAGGAGCTTGATCGCCGCGCTCGCACCCGCTTGCGTCGTGTCTTGCTTCAAGCGAGTTGAGTCTGGCTCTTTCATGCTGCAACGTTGGGATACTCAAACGAGTATCCTTTTTTTCTGCCACGTTTGAGGGGGTGATGAGATGCTACATACCTGGCAGATTGTGTACTACCTGCTCAATGGTGTTTGCGAAACCGTTGAGGTCGTGCGCAAAAATCGACCGACGAAACTGGCTCGTGCCTTGATGCGCACCGAATGCCAGCGTTTCGAGATATACCAAGTTGTCTGATAGCTAACGCGATGTGCAACTTTCTTTTGCGTCGACGCTTGCGAAGCCAATTAGCTTTCTTGCATGACTTCTTCGGTTACTTTCAGGTTCACTTTTCAAGCGCGCCGAAAAAAAGTTGCACATCGCGTTAGCTAGCCATGAGGCAGCTTAGAGAAAAGGAGTAATGAGATGAGGTTTGCTCCGGTATTGTTTATGGTTGCCCTGGTTGTGTTCCTGCTGCTCTTTCGTCTGCGTGGGAAACTGTGCTGTCTGGGCTGGCTCATCGGTCTGGCCTGTCTGATCGGCTTCCTGTACCTGATAAGCATGCCGCATTAGCGTGACGCGACCTCGTAGTTTGTTCAAGTGTTGCTGGTTGGGATACTCACGTGTTGGGTGTCCTTTTTTATTGGCAAGCCATACGTGCGAAAGGAGTGCGATATGGGCAAGAAAACGGTGATCTGGCTGCTGATTGCGGCGGTGATGTTCGTGACCTGGCTGGTTGTCCTCGGCCCGACGGCCCTGAACACCTTGCAGCATGGGTTTTAAGAAGGGGGAAAGATGGTCCAAACCATTGATGGGGCCATGCCTTTTGAGCAAGCGCAACCTTCGTTTCAGGAGGTGCTTGCCCCCTGGCTGGCCTTTGTCGCACAGGCAACGGTGAAAGCGGAACTGTATGCCGTTACCCATGCCATTGAAGCCGTCTGCCAGGAACAGGAGTGGCGCTACAGCTATCAGCAAGGGCTATGGTCGCTGTGTTCGGGTGTCGAAGAACTGACCGCTGCCGCCGTCGCGTGGTTTGAGAGCATGCAACGGGCGATCAATCAGGCGTGCTGGCACTGGCAACACAGCATCTCCTGGCTGCGCGAGTTCGGCCTGACGGAGAAAGCGGCCCTCTATCAGCCGCTCTACGCTCATGCCCAACAACAGCAGCAACGGCTCTTGCGGCAGGCTCAGGACGTTCGCAAACAGGTGGCGCGGCTCTGTCAGGAGTGGGGGCTGGTCTTTGATGACTCGCGTCCGCCTGATGAGACCGCGTAGCCCGTTTCCCGTGTCTGGCTCCTGATGGTCGATGGCCTCGGCTTTCGCTGAGAGAGAAAGGGAACACCATGCTTTCTGCGGAACTGCGTCTGCGGCTGGCCTACACACGGCATTGCATTGAACGTGTGGGGGCTGGCTACTTCGTTTGCCTCTGTGGCTGTGGTTATATCGGCGTCTGTCGGCACTGTGTTGCCTCGGCTCCGTCTGAGCTGCCCTCCCTGCTCTGTGAAGAGGCCAGGGGGCTTATGCAGCCGGGGAATGACTGCGCTGAGAGAGGGGAAGCTGCTGATGTCTTCACCAACGCATGTTGACCTGGATGGGTTGATTGACACCATCAATGTAGCTCTTGAGGCAGGGGAGTGGTCACAGGTGGTGGCGTTGACGGTTCCGCTCTATGAAGCGGCCTGCATCGTGGGTGATGCACAACTGGCCGAACTGGTGCAGGACTTGCACTGGATCGCCAGCGATGCTCTGGCCCATCCCCTGGAAGTGGCTGAGGTGCTGCGGCCATGAATCCGAGTCACTGCAATTTCCGACGTTACAATGCCGAATTTGCGCACCAGCGTCTGGCCGGTCTTGCCAGCTGGGCGGCTTTCAGTGCGCGCTGGCGGGCGCGGCAAGGGCTGCCGCTATTGCACCCGTTAGATGTGCAATACCTGACCCCGCAAGACTTTCGCAATACGCGCGGCCAACCGCTTCCAGCGACCGAGCAACGCCGTCTGTTTCGCTCCTACGTACAGGCGGCGTTGCAGATGAGGCCGGATGAGGTGTTAACGTGCGGTCGTCGGCGTCCAGGGTTGGTGAGTGCTGATCTGGCCTTTGTGCGCGCAGCGGGCTTTCAACGGGCCTCAGGGGTGCGTCACGACTTCATTTACGGGGGCCGTGAGGATGTCAGGCCCTGTGAGGCCGAGGCTCTTGCTCCGACTCGTCCTTACGGCATTCCCACCACGTCGCAGACTTTTACGCCCTACTGGTTGGATGGCTCCTGTCTGGAAGAGGAAGACGACTAGCGATCTGCGTGTTCTGATGGGCCTCTTTTTGATGCATTGTTGTCAACGTGTGTGTACAAGCACAAGCAAGAAAGGGATGAAACGATGTTACTGCAAGGATTGGTCTTGAACAGTCAGGTGGTGGAAAGCACCTTTTATGACCAGATGACCGGCCAGCCCAAACCGGGCTACTCGGTGCGATTGACGGTGCTGGATAGCGAGACCGACGAAAAGTACGAGTGCCAGCTCAGTGAGGGCATTCCTTCCCTCGATCAGCTGCGCGACCTCAAGAAACAGGGCCAGCCTGCCGACGTGCTGGCGCAGGTGGCGCAGCAATTGCAGGCCGAATTGCCGCCCAAGATGACGCACATCGCCCTTCAGGTGCGCCGGATCAAGGGCAAAGGCTCCTTCCTGACCCTGGTCTGCCAGTTGGCTGCCGTCGCGGCGGCGGCGTAATCGCAAGGGGGTGATGCATGCAACTGTTTGGCGGGTTGAGCGGTCAGCAGGTGTGGGTGCGCCGCTTTGAACACCTGGTGCTGCGCGTGGTCTCTCTGGGCTTCTCGCTGGCCTCGGCTCATGCCATTCGCTGGTTCTTCGCCCCTCTGGATGGGGTAGACTACCTGCAGTCGGCCATCACCTGGATGATCGCTATTGGCTTCGGCGTGCTGGGCTACTTCGTCAGTCGCGGCCTGGCGTTGCGGCTGATGAACAAAGAACGCATCTGGGCCTATGCTCCCATTTGCCTGGTGGTCGAACTGGTCGAGGTCTTCTGTAACTATGCCCTGGCGGCGGCGGTCATCCAGCATGCGACCTGGCTCTCTGCTGTTCCGCTCGTCCAGCGCACGGTGTTGACCGGCCTGACCTATGTGGTGCTGGCGATTATCCCGCTGGTCTCGGTGCTGCTGGCCGTCGTCGATATGGATTTGGAACGTTCCAAACACGGTGCGGGTTTCGCTCCTCGTCCGGCTTCCCCGCCGGGCGTTCCTGCCAGTCCCTTGTTCTCCGGGCCTGCTGCGGGTAAAGGGCAACCCAAGTGGAATACCATGCCCACGGCTGGCGCGGCTCCGGTGAGTGCTCCTCCTCCATTGGCAAGCTATCCGCAAGGCTATCAAGCACAGACTCCGGCTCCGGCAGCAATGGGGACGACGAATAAAGCAGGGGTGGCAGTCCCTTTCGCTCCGGTGCAGGGGCGCTCCTCGTAGTGCCTGCCGGGCGGCGCTTGCGCAAAGCCGAGGCGGAGGCCATTCGCCAGGCACTCGCCAGTGGGCAAAGCGTCCAGTTTGCCAACCGGCATCAATGGCGACACTTCCAGCGTCACCCGCACTAGCCAGTGAGGTGGTTTCTTCGTTGCTCGGGCCTGTCTTGTCTGGGGGCAAGGCAGGCTCTCTTTGTCTGCATGAGGTGAACAGGCATGGATTATGAACAGATTAAACAGATGGCAAAAGCCAGTGGGCAGCGCGTCACTGACCTGATCGCCCTGGCTCCGCAAAATGACCCGTTTTATACCGGCACGCCTTCGGATTGGGCGCTGGCCGAATGGTTCGCGCAGTTGTGGCACGCCTTCGGCTATAGCGGCCACGTGCATATCCGCCGCGTCCATTACCAGATTATCAGCCAGCGCCCTCCCATCGCCTTGCCCAATGGCAAGCCGTATGAGAATACGGAAGAGTGCTGGAACATCCTCAACCTGGCCTCCAAAGCGGCGCGCTACCTGCGGCTGGTCGACCCGGCGGCCTTTGATGACCGGCGCAACCCCGACCCGGTGGTCTTTGCCACGAGCAGCGTCTACGAACCGGAAGTCTCCGTCAGTCGCAATCTGTGGCAGTCTGATCTGAGCTTTCCCGACTTTCCAACGCTGCCCTCCTACCGGATCAGTGGCTATAAACCGCAACAGGGCTATCACCTGGAAATCTGGTGTGAGAAATCGACCATGAATGATGTGCTGGCTCCCCTCTGCCAGCACTACGGGGCCAACCTGCAAACGGGCCTGGGCGAACTGTCGATCACGGCCACGCTGGCCTTAGCCTTCCGCTTACAGCAAGCCAGGAAACCGGCGCGCATCTTCTACGTCTCCGATTTCGACCCTGCCGGGCAATCGATGCCGGTGGCCGTCTCGCGCAAAATCGAATACTTTGTGCGTACCCTGGGCCTCTCCGTCGATGTGCGCGTCTTCCCGGTCGTTCTCACCCTCGAGCAGGTGCGTCACTACGGTCTGCCCCGCACTCCGATCAAAGAGACCGAGCGGCGGCGGCAAGGCTTTGAAGATCGCTACGGCGAAGGGGCCGTCGAGCTTGACGCCCTTGAGGCGCTCTACCCCGGCGAACTGCAAAGCGTGCTGAGTCACTACATCGAGTGCTACTTTGACACCACGTTGGAAGAGCGCACGCAGCAGGTACGAGCGACGTTAGAGCAGGACCTGAATCTGACCTGGCAACAGGTGGTTGGCCGCTATGCCGACGATCTGCAAGCCCTGCAAGCCGAACATGAGACCCTGCGACAAGAGTTCGAGGGGCGGGTGCAGGGCTACAGCCAGCGCGTGCAAGCCGTATGGCAAGCCATTGGTCAGGAACTGGCCCTCTCGGCTCCTGATCTGGCCTACTATCCTCTGCCACAGGCAGCCTGGGGCAACGAGGTGGGCGAGGGTCTCTACAACTCCGAGCGCGACTACCTCGAACAGCTTGCTGCCTACAAGCAGTTCCAGGGCAAGCCGCTGCTCTCAGGCTATGAACAGGAAGTCTCGTAGGCATGTACGGGATCACCAGCGAGATCGTGCAAGTCTACGCCTCGCTGTTCATCCACTGTTGGGACACCTACGCCGTCCAGCAGGCCGATGGTTCCTACCGCCATGCCAGAGGGCCACTTACCCTGGAACGCCTCACCGCGCATTTGATGGGGCGTTACACCCTCGGTAGCTATCTGCTTGACCGGCACAGCACCTGCGCCTTCGCGGTCTTCGATGCCGATAGTGACAACGGGCTGGATGTTCTGCTCTCGCTGGCCGCGCTCCTGCGAGAGCAGGGCATGCCAACGCTGTTAGAAGCCAGTCGGCGCGGCGGTCACTTATGGCTGCACCTGCGAGAGCCAACGCCTGCCTCGCAGGTGCGCGCCTGGCTGCTGCCCTATGCGCAAGCCTACGGTGTCGAGTTGTACCCGAAGCAAGATGGGCTTGCCAGTGATGGCGTGGGGGCGCTGGTGCGCTTGCCATTGGGCGTGCATCGCAAAAGCGGCGGCTGGTATCCCTTCTTGACATGCAATGAGGTGGGCGAACTGGCGCCGGTGGGGGAAACGGTCGCCGATTGCTGTCTGTGGGCGACGGCCCATGTCGAGCGGGTGACGGTGCCGGTTGATAGCTTGCCATTAGCGCAAGCACCTCAAAATGAGGGGTGGATTCTGCCCATTTGCGGGGCGAGTCGAACACCTGAGTATGACCTGACGATACGGCAATGGTGCCAGTCGCAAGACATCTTTGAGGTGATCGGGCGCTATGTCTCGCTAGATCGGCGCGGCGTCGGTCGCTGCCCCTTCAAAGAGCATCACTATCGCGGTGATGTGCGCCCCAGCTTCCAGGTCTTCGGCGGCGCGGACCCGCACTGGTACTGCTACACCTGGGGCCGTGCGGGCAACCTGTTTGACTTTCTCTGCCTCTCTCACGGCTGCTCGGCGCAAGAGATGTGGCAACGTGTCCTGCGCGGCAACTGGTAGCCTTCCCGGCTGCTCACGTTCCCTGTGGGGGTGGGGCGTACCAGTGACCAGTTCCGGGGCTGCTGCTTGCTTCACCTACCCCTGCCCACCCCCATCTCTCGGTTTTTCTCTCGCGGTTGTCTGTCCTGTTGCTCTTTTCTGTGCCGCTCGCGCGCTGGCTGGCCCCTTGTCGTCTCGGCGGCGGCGGTTTGTACGCGCCGGTGGGGGAGGGGCCCCGCCGGACGACGTACAAACCGCCGGGCCTTTCCCTTGACCCTTATAAGCGTAAGTCACACAAGTACCATGTAGCCGACTTTGAATTGGCACAAGGAGGTGATGCCGATGGCAAACTCGGACTGGTCGGCGTGGTTCGCGCCATATGAGAACGCTGCTGGTGTGGACTGTGACAGTTTGTGCTGTCATGGCAGAGCGGAATGGCTGTTTACTCTGACAGGGACACGGCTCTGTGAGGACTGCTATCAACGGTCATGCAGAGAAATGGTTCCTGAGCGTTGCTGCTACTGTGAGCGTGATGAAGGGCTGCTGGTTTGTCATATCTGTGGTCGGGCTTGCTGTCCTGACCATGCTTGGCCGATGAGGGAAGAGGTCAAAAGGCTTTTCGGGGTTGCTGATGCAATTGAATGTGTGGAGTGTGTCTGGAAGTAGGTGGCTAAGGACTCAGAGAGGTGTGCCAATGGAACATGCAGGGACTTTGAAGGTGGAGCGGCACTCCTGGCAGGTGTTCTCACTAGAGAAACAGGCGGATATGGCAGAGAAGCATGGGGTTGATAGCCTGCTGTTCTGTCCCGACCCCTGGGCGCTGCGTCATGTCTTCATCGATCAGGAAACAGGTGAGATCGTTCGCGCTCGTTGCAATCGGTGGGATTGTCTCTACTGTGGGCCGCGCAAAGTGGATCAGTGGCGGCAACTGGTCAAGGCTGCTGAACCGACCCTGTTCATCACGCTGACGAAAGCGGGTCATACAGTAGAGGAAGCGGCTCGCGCTCTCACGACGTTCCTGCAATACCTACGCCGTGGCTCAAAAGGTCGTGGGCCGCATCATGTGGGGGCGCGTGAGGCGTATCCGGTGGAATACTTCGCGGTACTGGAACGGCATAGCGACTTTGAAGAGAACGGCTTTCACTGGCATCTGCTGGTCAAAGGTGCAACCTATATTCCTCACGACATCCTCAAAGAAGGCTGGCGCTCGGCGCGCCATGGCGTTGCTTATATCGTTGATGTGGAGGGTATTCGCAAGCCGCAGGTGATCGGTTATGTGACTAAGTACCTCACCAAAAGCCTGACCAGAAGCGAAAAGGGCGTTCGCACTGAGAAGCGGGAACGAGTCGGTATCACTGTCGATAACGAAGGGCATGTGGTTGAGGAACGGCAAACCTACACGGCGGAACTGGTCAGCAAAGCGCGGCGCATTCGCTATTCCCGGCATTTTTTCCCCGAATCGGTGACGACGCTGCGGGCGCGTCTGTTCTCTGAACTGGAACAGAACGTGATGGAACAGGCCGATGGTCAGGCTGTGTCAGAGGGGGCGCAAACAGAAAGTGTTCCTGCTGTGGTTGGTTCTGGCGAAAGTGGGCAAGAGGCGGCTGACAGGCCAGAAGAGGGACAAAGACAACTGGTAAGGCGGTCGTCGTGGACGCTGGTAGAGCGGGAAGAGTTCACCCAGGACATCAAAGAGTATAAGCGGCGGCGGCGCAAGGCGCTGTTAGAGGCATTGATTGATCTTCGTGAAGGGCAACGACAGATGTCAGGACGTGTGATTAGCATCTGGGCCTATCAACGTGGCGAACGTCGGTGGGCCGGTTAAGGGGGTGTTGCTTGCGACTGAACGCATATAACGGTTGGGAAAATAAGTTTACCTGGCTCGTGCATCTGCACCTGAGCAATGAGCAGGCGTTGATGCACGAGATCACGGGCTTGGTGGCCGATGCCGCTAACGATGGAGCGGCGGGTTGGCGCGTGCAGATGTGGGTGAAGATGGCGCTGGAAAACTGGTTAACGGGCTATGCTGGCCGTGACTGGTCACAGGATGATGCGATGCGCTTGCTGGCTTCCGATCTGGTCGGCTCGGCCCTGGCCTCTGTCGATTGGGATGTGCTGGTACGGTTGCTGGTTGGGGAAACGATGACCACCGACAATCTTTTTACGCTCACTCTCTACCAGAGCATCGTGAGTTATCCAGAGTGGCAACAGCAGTTTTCTGTGCTGCTGCACCTATCGCCGAGCGTGTACGCTTGCGCTGATCTGCTCAAGGACTGGATGAGGGAAATGTTTGAGATGTGGATGGATATACCTTCTGCCCGGTTTCAGCGTAGTTCGCCCTTTGCGATGCTGGTTTCTGGTCTCCTTGCTAATACCTTTGAGGTGATCTGCTGGCAACACGTGGCGCGTGCTTTTCGGCCTGGGTATTGAATCAAACAGACAAATAAAGCTCTTCCGTGATAGTCAGTAGCTTTTGCTTCTGGCTTTTTTTGTTTGCTGTTCAATGGAGTGCATCGTCTAGGTCAGATGTACCAATTTGCCTGTAGATATGCTAGAATAGGGGAGACATATGGCAAACGAAACTGAGAAAGTGGAAGCACTTTCGTCCGATGTGGTGGCGTTCTGCGCGTTGCTGGCTCGCATTTTGAAGCGGGCTGTTGCTGAGCAAGATGCTCGTATTCTGGCTTTGCTCTCTTTACCGTTAACATCAGTCGCTCAAGAGAATGAGGTGGCGTATGAACCTGCGGCGTGATCGTTCTGAACCTTCGTCGGTGGTTGTAGCTGGCTATGTCCGTCGTTCCAGCCGTATGCAGGCGGATAACTTCAGCATCGACGCTCAGAAGAGAGCTATCACTGAAGAGTGTATGCGCCGTGGGCTGCCTGCTCCGGTGTTCTATGAAGATGACGAGCGCAGTGCTCGAAGTGAGCAGATTGCTAAACGTCCTGGATTTCGGCAACTTCTTAAGGATATTGAGACTGGTCGTGTTCAGGTGGTGATAGTGCATACCTTAGATCGCTGGTCTCGTAATGTTATGGTAACCCTGCAAAGCTTTCGTATTCTGGCTGAGCATCGCACAGCATTTGTTTCTCTCTCCGAACACATTGATTACTCCTCCCCAGAGGGAAAACTGCAACTCACTATCCTGGCAGCATTTGCGGCCTATTTTTCTGATATGCTCGCGAAGCATGTTAGTAAGGGCAAAGGTGAACGTGCTGCTCAAGGGTTATTCAATGGCGATATTCCTTTCGGATATCGCCATACAGGAAAGAGGACACCTCCAGAGCCTAATCCTGACACTTTTCCCGGTTTGCGAATGATCGGTGAGCTACGCATGAAGGGGATGAGTGCTGACCAGATAGCTGATGCTGTGAATGCAGCCGGATACCGTATCAGTAGCAAACGATTTGGTGAGCGACCTTTTACCGCTCCTACTATCAATGCGATTACTGGCAACGTATTCTATGCTGCTTACGCTCCTGATGATGACAGAGGAACGGTTGTGTATCGCGGTCAGCGACACAGGGGGCAACATATAGCGGCTTTCACTTATGAAGAGTGGCAACGGATACGTCTTGGTGCAAAAGTAAACTATAATGCACCTCATCGTGCTGCAAAGGCCCATGTGTATGCTTTCTCCGGCTATCTCGAATGCGCCTACTGCGGTACAAACCTGCCTTGTAAGGGTTATGGCGGTGGAAAGTACTCATACTACAAGGACATGGCAAAAGCTCGTCGTTTAGATTGCCCTACAGGCGGTTCTCTTCACGTGAGAAAAGAGCGGGTAACACAACAGTTTGGAGAGTTATTACAAGGGCTTCAGCTACCTCCTTCATGGCGTGACATGGTACGGCAGAAAATCATGGAATCTGCCAGTCAGGCAGGCTTCGATGCAGAATCTGTCCAACGGGAGAAAGAACGTCTTACGTTAAAACGCAGTCGCATTCTCAAGCAACATAGGGAAGGTTATATCGATGATAGAGAGTTCGAGAGCGAGATGGCTGCGGTAGAACTGGCGCTGCGTAGTTTAGAATCACCAGTGGTAGGTGGAGTAAAGATAGAGGAAGTCTTGGCGGCTGGTGAGCAGCTTCCGACAATAGTGGCACTATGGAGTGTTGCTACCGTTGATGAGCAGCGTGAGATGGTGATTCATCTCCTTGAACCGAATGGTATCTCCTATGATCTGGAGGCACAACAGATTGCAGCCATTACTCCTCGGCCTGTCTTTTTACCCTTGCTGCGCTTTATCGAGGGCTTTAGGGAATATGAAGAGGCACCTGGCACGCTGATTGCAACTATGTGGCGACCGAAGACCCGACATCATCGGGATCGGTCTCAATCTGGTCGATCAACGACGGGTCAATCTGCCGGATCTTCACGCGCCCATCGAAGCGATTGACGAAGAAACGGATAAACTGCTCGCCATACAGCGACAACTCCGTACACAACGCATACACCCGCGTCTCCATATGATTATCGGGATCATGCCAGAAATCCATCAGCACGCGCTGCACCTCCGGCTCCGTCGCCGCCACCGTCACCCCCTTCCCCATCACAAAGCTCGTCGTAATCTCAATAATGGCAAACGCCAGCGGATTCGCGTTATACGCCTCATAGCAGGTGTTATGTAACTCCAGATAAGTTGATGGAATTACATCTTTGATGTACCAGTTATCGCTGATCCTACGCCAGTAATAGTCTTCCTCTCCTCCAGTTGCCAATCTTCCCCAGTACCAGTCCTCTTGCGTGGGAGAAGAGGCAATGGCTGTTGGATTAATCTGCTCCTGAATGCGTCCAGACGGGGCAGAAGACGAAAGTGAGGGTTCGGGAAAAAATCGGCGTAAAAACGCGACAAACGGAAAGGGCATAGTTTGCAACTCCTGTATCAACCAGACGAGGAAGGTTCGAGCGGTACACATTCAGCGGGACAGTCAGAGAAGCAAGCTATCGTATTACCGGTAGCTTGCTCTAAGTATACAATCTAGCAAGCGGGCTGTCAAGGTCTTTCTCTACCGCTTCCAGTGCCTCGGCCAGCGCAAAAACCGAGGGATAGCGTTCGCGCGGCTCCAGGGCAAGGGCGCGCAAAACGATTTCCTCTAATGCAGGAGGAAGCGCGGGACAAAAAAAGCGCGGCGAGACCAGCTCCAGCCCGACGCTACGCCTGCGCGCATAGAGCAGGCGCCGCGAGGCCGAGACCGGCGCGTGTCCGGTCAGCAGCAGGTAGAGGATGGCGCCGAGCGCGTAGACATCGGCACGCTCATCATAGAGCCTGCTTAGCAACTCAGGTGCAGCAAAGGCGCTCTCTCGCCGGAAACGTAGCGGAAAGTATACCTGCACACACTCGCGTTCGGCCCAGAAACACGGGGAAGGTGGCCAGCAGGCGAGCAACAGGGGAGACCATGTCGCCCGCATTGTCCTGTCGCTTGCATCTATGATGATCGTTAAGGGGTCAAGATCAGCCAGCATCGTTCCCTGGCGGTGCAGGCGAGCAATGACGCGAGCAAGCTGAATTGTCCAGGCAACGGCAACCTGCGTGTCCAGCCAGCGCGGCCAGCGAGGTTGTTGCAGCAGGTCGGCAAGCGGCATAACAAAGGAGCCTGCTGCCTGACCCTCAAACAGGCGCATCACCAGATAGTGCCGCCCCTGTTCTGCCCCTGTCCACAGGCGTTCGGTGGCCCCGGCTGCGGGCAGGCGCAGCGCGCTGACCACGCCCGGCGAAAGAAACTCCTCCCATGCCGCCTGCTCCACCCGCGCGTGCGCCCCCGCAGGCAGCCCATCCAGCACCAGTTCGCGCACAGCCACCAGCCCGCTCTGCCGGTTTCCGCCCTCTCGCGGCAATCGCCACCCCAGATAGAGATTCACGCGCGAACGCCTGTAGAGCAAACGCAGCAGCACATACCGCCCATCAAGAATGCGCGAACCCGCTAAAGACTCGCTCATGCTCTCTCCCTTCCTCCACTACTACCACTACCTGATTAGACGAAACGAAAGAGACTCGTTAACAGACCCCCTCAATCGGCACGAGGCATGTCATGCCATAAAAAAGCATCGTCGACATGTCATGCTGAGCGCAGCGAAGCATCTCTGGGGAGCCAGACCGTTCGCCTGGCAGGCAGAGATGCTTCGCTGCGCTCAGCATGACATGGTCCGTGTGGCAAGATTAGATGCTTCGCTCCCGCTCAGCATGACATGGTACGCGATCATGTTTATGGAAAGGAGAAAATGTTTATGCTTTCGTTTACAAATCTCACACGTTCGTTTACAGGATGTTTACACCTTGCTGGTAGTATGAGAATAGGCCGTTTATCCTGCAAAAAGCTCCTGTCTCAAGCATTGACATCATGGTTGAAGATAGCGTACAGTATAAGCGGCAGCCAGTCACAGTTCTTTTCGTGCCTGTCATCATTTCATAGCAACTGTTCCCACAGGCAGGGGACAGGCGAAAGGAGTAATGTCTATGGCATCCCAACCCCGGAGAAGCGGTCGACGGTGGCTTCTCATCCTTCTCATCATTCCCTTTATCGCCATGTTGTACACACCGTTCTACAACCATGCCGATCCGACATTCATCGGCATACCCTTCCTGTACTGGTATTCGCTGCTCTGGATTATCCTCACCGCCATTCTGACGGCTACGATCTATTTCCTGGGAGCTTAGTCTGAAACCGGTCAGGACATGCAACGGTCCATTCTGTTGTATGGCATGCATGATGCATGTCGGTCTCTTCAGTTGATGTTACGAGGGAGAAGAATTCATGTTTAATGGCGTCGCATTTACCGTCTTCATCATTTTCTTCCTGCTCGTCACAGTGCTGGGCTTTGTCGCGGCGCGCTGGCGGCGCGGTAATCTCGCCCTCATCAGCGAATGGGGTCTGGCCGGGCGGCGTTTCGGCACGCTCGTCACCTGGTTCCTGCTCGGCGGTGACCTGTATACCGCATACACCTTTATTGCCGTTCCCGCCGCCATGTTCGGGCTGGGCGTTCTCAACGGCTGGTTCGCGGTCCCCTACACTATCCTGGTCTATCCCATCATCTACGTCCTCATGCCCCGCTTCTGGTCCGTCTGTAAGCGCAACGGCTACGTGACCGCTTCCGACTTCGTGAAGGACCGCTTCGGCAGCAAGACGCTGGCCCTGGCAATGGCCGTCACCGGCATCGCCGCCACGCTGCCCTATATCGCCTTGCAAATGTTCGGTATTCAGGTCTCGCTGGCCGCGCTGGGCATTCCGCTCTCATTGTCACTCGGCGGCTTCAAGCTCGACCTGCCGCTGCTGATCGCCTTCCTGATCCTGGCGGCCTACACCTACACCAGCGGCCTGCGCGCCCCCGCCATGATCGCGATGGTGAAGGACATCATGATCTTCATCACGCTGATCGTTATCCTCGTCGTCATACCATCCAATCTGGGCGGTTTTGGGCCGATTTTTGCTGCCGCTCACGCCAAGCAGCTCAGCACACCCACATTCACCGAATTCCTGACCTCCAAACAGGTCTGGCCGTATGTCACGCTGGCCCTCGGCTCTGCGCTCGCGCTGTTCCTCTATCCGCACTCGCTGACCAGCGTGCTGAGCAGCAATAGCAAGAACGTGGTCAAGCGCAACACCGCGCTGCTGCCTATCTATTCACTCATGCTCGCTCTGCTGGCTCTGACCGGCTACATGGCTATTGCCGCGAAAGTGAAGCCGCTGGCCGCCTTCGGCGCCAACGGAGCCGTCCCTGCGCTCATCCTCCAGCAGTTCCCGGCCTGGTTCGCGGGCTTCGCCTTCGCCGCCATCTCGATTGGCGCGCTGGTTCCCGCCTCCGTGATGTCGATTGCCGCCGCGAACCTGTTCACACGCAACATCTTCAAAGAGTACATCAGCCCCAACGCTTCAGATCGGGCGGAGTCTGAGGTTGCCAAGTGGGCCTCGCTCGTCCTGAAGTTTGGCGCCGTCCTCTTCATCGTCTACATTCCAACGGCGCAGGTGATTAACTTCCAGTTGCTCGGCGGCATCTGGATTCTCCAGACCCTGCCGGCGGTCTTCCTGGGCCTGTACACCAACTGGTTCAACCGCTGGGCCTTGCTCATCGGCTGGGCGGTCTCCGAGGTACTCGGTACCATCTTCTTCTACCTGGCCGGGCTGAAATCGGTCTATGTCATCTCCATCGGCGGCTTCAGCTTCCCCGGCATGTACATCGCCTTCTCGATGATCATTCTGAACCTCATCCTGGCGATCATCCTGACGCCCATCTTCAACGCCATCGGCCTGCGCAGCGGCCAGGATAAGACCAGAACGGAAGATTACGACGTAGAAGAGGCTCCGACCCTGCCGGAAGAGAGCCTGAAAGAAGCCCTGGGCTAATCTCCGTTCCGCGTCCGTTCACTACGGACAGGGCATGATACAATAGAGGTGGCGCGAGCATTCGCGCCGCCTCTATTGCTTTGTCTGAAGGATACACAATCTTATGCAGAACGACGAATGGTTTAACACAGAGAAAAACGAGTGGGAAGCGGGGGAAGTTGAGCAAGCGGGTAGCGATGAACTGCTGGCGGACGAGCAACTGCGCCTGCCGGAAAGCGCGAGCATCCTTGTCAGACTGCATGCCGTGCGCGCATGGCTCGAACGCCGCCGCCAGGAGACGATTATTGAAGAAGGTGAGGCCGCGCTGGCTCTGCAAGAGACTCTCGCCGCGCCTGCCCTCAACGAATCGCATGGACAGCGGTTCATATCGCGCAGGCGTAGAGAGAAGGAACAGGAAGAGCAACTGCAACGCGCCCGGCAGGCCATGCTAACCGCGCAGCAGAGACGCAGTGCCTACGAAGAGGCTCAAACCCTGCTGGAAGAATGCGTGACGCACACCAGCGGCGAGCGCGTGCTGGTCGAATATTACCTCGCGCTTGAAGACCTGGTGCAGGCGCAGCAAGCGGCAGAGCAGCCCGCCAGTACACCCTGGCGGCAGGCAATGGCCGATGTGCAGCACCGCATCGAACAGGTCGGCGTGCCGGAACGCGAAGAGGATTGAGCGCATCAGCCAAAGGCAATCGTCTCGTTGCCCAGGCGCAGGCGAAGCGATGAAAGATCAACCTGATTCGACAGGGCAAAATCGATATAACCATCCTGCTGCACCTGCGGCAGCGCGGCGGGCGAAAGGTTCACCAGCTTCGGCACAACCACCTCGCCATCCGGCAACAGCAGGCGAGCGATGCTATCATAACGAATTCCGACGGTATTCTGCCCGGTATTGACCGTCTGCATGGAGACGCGCACGATATAGCTGCCGCCGCGCTTGCGGTCATCGGAAAATGCTGTCGCCTCCTGCACCCGCGTCACCGTCATCTTCACTCCCTGCACCTGCACGCCACGATTGACCGTCAGCGTTGCCAGCAGATTGGTAATGCCAACAGTTGGCGTAGTCGGGTCATTAACCAGCCCGACGTTGGGGTCCTCCTCCTTCGGCGCGAAGAGGAAGGTACACACCACCAGCACAGCGATGATGGCAACGCCCAGACCCGTGCGCACGCGCGGCGATTTCAACCACTTTCTGATCTCTATTTGCATGATATTGAAAACGTCCCCTCACATGTCATTCTTTGCTCCGCTCAGAATCTCTCGCCACCCACCGGTCGTCCTGGCCCACCTGAGATTCTTCGCTCCGCTCAGAATGACATGCCCACGATAACCTATCCTGAACTTTCTAAAGCGATGTTGGTAAGGATTGAGCTGCAAGGCGACCACCAGGCTCGCCCCGGCCCTCGCCAGCTCGCTCTATGATGAACCGCGCTGTAGTTGCTCAGGAGTATTATAGCAAAAGATCGGGGTTTGTTCACCCCAGCACTTCGCGAACTTTTGCCACCAGTTCGTCGAGATCAAAAGGCTTCTGGAGAAAGTTGATGCCGCTTTCCAGCACAAAGTTGCGGCTCAACTGGCTCGCCTCATAGCCGCTGACAAAGAGGAAGCGGGTGAGCGGGCTGATTTTCCTGACGTGTTCGTGCAATTCCTTCCCCTTCATCTTTGGCGTCACCACATCGGCCACCACCAGAGCAATGAAAGAGGCGTTTTGCTGGAACAACAGTAAACCCTCCTCGCCATCACCCGCGCTCACAACGCTATAGCCATCGTCCCTCAGCACCTCTTCCATGAGATAGCGCAGGTCGGGATCATCTTCCACCACCAGAATGGTTACAGGGCGATGTCCATTTTGTTGCTTCGCGGGCGCGGATACGGGCAATACCGCCTGCATAGCACGTTCTGTATTCAAGCTCGTGCCATAACCATCCTGCTTCGCGATTGCATAGCCCTGTGAGGGCAGGTAGATATCGAAGGTCGTACCTTCACCCATCTTGCTTCTCACATCGATGAAGCCGTTATGCTGCCCGACAATGCCATGCACCATCGCCAGCCCCAGACCGGTTCCCTTGCCAAACTCCTTCGTCGTGAAGAACGGCTCGAAGATGTGCAGGAGAACATCGTCATCCATGCCCAGACCGGTATCCTCCACCGAGAGCAAAACATACTCTCCCGGCTGCGCCTGCCGGTGTTTGCGACAAAACATCTCATCGACGCGGACATTGCACGTCCGAATGGTCAGTTTGCCCCCTTCTGGCATAGCATCACGAGCATTGATACAGAGGTTGAGCAATGCCTGCTCGATCTGCGTGGCATCCGCGCGCACCGCATGCAATCCCGGTCCGGGAATAAAGAGAATCTCAATCTGATCCTTCAATATCTTATCGATGAAGTTCAGCATATCGGCGATAACCACGTTGACATCCAGATCACGCTGCTCAAGCACCTGGCGGCGCGAGAATGCCAGCAGTTGTCGCGTCACCCGCGCCGCTCGCTGGGCGATTTCGCGGATATGGTACAGCCCCTCGTAAAGCGGGTGCGTCTCCGTCACTCTGGCGAGGCAGCGTTCGCTGTGACCCAGGATACCGCCCAGCATATTATTGAAATCATGGGCGATGCCGCTGACCAACTGGCCCACGCTCTCCATCTTCTGTGCCTGCACTATCTGCTCCTCCAGCCGTTTGCGCTCCGTGTTGTCGAAAAGATAGCCCTTTACCTCCAGCAAGCGGCCATCCTCGTCAAAGCTCCCGACGGCGTTGGCGATGACATACACCGGCTCTCCGCTGCGGCGACACATCTTCATCTCATCATTTTCCAGCCGTCGCTGCTGCTGCAAGCGAGCAAGAAAGGCCGCGTAAACCCGCTCATCGGGATACAGCGAGCGTATATCCGCCTGTAGCGCCTCTTGCACATTCTCGAAGCCGAAAATACGGGCGAAGGCAGGATTGCAGGTCAGCAGATGCCCACCCGGCGACAGCACGAAGACGGCGGTCAGGCCCTGCTCGAACAGCTCGCGGTAGCGTTCCTCGGAAGCCCGCAATTGCTCGATAGCCGTGTCATATTGCCTGCGCAGGCGCGCATTCTCCAGGCTTTCCCGCACGGCGAAAGGCAACTGATCCATGTGCTTCTTGAGAATATAATTGCTCAGACCGGAGCGCAGACCCTCTACAGCCACCTCTTCGCTACCCGTACCCGTAACCATAAGTACGGGTACATCAGGAAACTTCTCTTTGATGAGCGCGAGAATAGTCAGACCATCTGACCAGTGCAATTGATAGTCGGTCAGGACAATCTGAAAATCTCCCTGCGCGATAGCATCGTCCAGGGCCTGCTGGTGGCCAACCGTCACAAATTGAGAGTCAGGAAACTCCCTGTGCAGCCGCCGGACCATCAATTCTCTATCAGCAGCATTATCATCAATAATCAGAAATTTCACTGTCTTGCTCCAGATTTCATCTTATGCAGAGACACCTGAGGCATCCCCACACTCCCTCATCCAATATCGCTTGCCACCCGGCTCACTGTGGAATGCGCACGCAAAACGTGCTGCCTTCACCTTCCACAGATTCCACCCAGACCTCCCCATCCATCAATTCCGCCGATTTCTTCACAATCGCCAGCCCGATGCCTGTACCTGGATACGTTTCTTCCCCATGAAGGCGCTGAAAGATGTTAAAAATCTGCTCATAGTGTCTTGGTGCGATACCAATACCATTATCCCTGACGCGAATAACATACGCCCCTGGCTCAATCTCGCAGCTTATCGCCACCTCCAGCTTCACGTCGGGACGCCGATACGTCAGCGCGTTATCAATCAAATTGATGAAAATCTGGCTGATAAGCGTCGGATCGCCGTTGATCACCGGCAGGTTCCCCGGCACCGTTACCTCCACCTCCCTATCACTCAGCCGCGCCAGCAAACTCCTGACAATCTGCATCACCAGCACATCCAGCGCGATCTGCTCGTGGCGCACGGCCCGATGTTCAATCTTCGTATAGCTGAGTAGATCATCGATCAGGTGATCCATCTGTATACTTGCCTTCAGGATGTTCTGCACACAGTGTTGCCCTTCTTCATCCAGCCTCTCCATTTGTCCCTCGGCAAGAATTTGACCGAACCCCCTGATGGCGCGCAACGGCGCCCGCAGGTCATGCGCCAGCGCGTAGGCAAACGCCTGCAATTCCTGATTCTTTTTCTCCAGGTCGCGCTGCTGCTCATCCATCGTGCGCAACATATCCACCCGCTCGATGGCGTTGTGAACCGCACGGTGCAGGCTTTCCGGCGTCATTTTCCCTTTGACCAGGTAATCCTGCGCTCCCCTCTTCATAGCCTGCATCGCCACAGCCTCATCTCCCCTGGTCAGCATAACGACCGGAAAAGGCATCGTGTGCGCCCCATCTAGCAGTTCGGCCAGAAACTGCAGCCCATTGATATCCGGCAACCCGTAATCCAGCAAGATACAATCGGGATGGATAACTTCACACATCTCCAGTCCTCGTCTGCCTGTCTCCTCCTCAAAAAAATGATAGGAGTATTCAGAGTCTTGCATGAGCTGGCGCCGCAAAAGCTCGCGATCTTCCGGGCTATTATCAATAAGAAGAATCTTTAGTTCACTCGTAATCATTTTCTCTTTCTATATCCTCAGCATATACCTGCGAGTATGTTCTCGAAATCCCTCCTTCCCGGCCTTTTTCAACCGGGAAAATATCCCTGCCACCACCGGGAAAACCTGTACCTTCCCTCTGAATTTATCACGGCTATAAAGGCTTTCAGGATGCAGAAAAGAACGGAGTGGTTGTAAACAGCACACAGGCCACCCGCAGAGGGCGACCCCACTATACACGTCACTTTCGTTCACCGATGACCGTAGTATAGCAGGGCCATCCCTTGCGGGTGGCCTGGGGCGGGTAGTCTTTTCTGGTTACGGCTGCGGCAAGAAGTTCTGCGAGCCGTAGGAGCCGCCCAGCACGTCTTTGGAGGAGGCGCCAAGCCAGCGATCCAGCACGGTGGCGTAGACCGAGCGGAAATCGACGGTGTATTTCAGGTTGCCATTGCTATCCAGATTGCTCAGGCTCGGCGGCTCGCCGTAAATGCCTTTATTGATCGGCTTGCCCAGCACGAACATGGGCGCGGCTGTCCCGTGATCGGTTCCCAGACTGCCGTTCTCTTCCACGCGCCGTCCGAACTCCGACCACGTCATGACCACCACGTTATCGGCCTTGCCATGCGCGTCCAGATCGGTGTAGAAGGCGGAGAGGCCCTCGGCCAGCGTTTGCATCAGCGCGGCATGCGTCGCCTGCTGGTTGGCATGCGTGTCGAAGCCGCCGAGCGTCACGTAGCCCACGCGCAGGCCCAGCCCCTGCACAATCGCCTCCGCCAGGATTTTCAGCCCCTCGGCAAACGCTCCCGCTGGATAGGTCACGGCAGGCTTGTAGGTCGCGTCTGCCTGCAACAACTGGGACGAACCATCCTGCGCGTTGAGGGCCGTCGTGTCCAGCAGCGCGGCATAGGGTGAGGTCTTCGGATATGAGCTATAGAGCTTCATCAGCGCCTGCATGCGCGCGTTGCTCGCATCCCTGTCGGTAGGATCGGGATAGACGCGATATGAATTCACGCTGGCAACCGTCGGCACGGGCGTGCTGATCGATTGCAGGGCCTGCGCGGTCTGCACGCCCACGTCCAGCGCCTTGAACGGGTGACCATCCTGATCCACCCAGCCGGAGACCAGCTTGCCCAGCCAGCCCTCAGTGCCGTTGCCGCTCAGATCAAGCGTCTGCCAGATATCCATCGCCTGAAAGTGCGACAGGCTCTGGTTGGGATAGCCCACGCCCTCGACAATCGCCAGGTGTCCCTGCTCCCATAGCGGCTGCAACGCCTTCAGGTTCGGGTGCAGGCCCAGCCGCGTATCCAGCATCAGCACCTGCGTGTCGGGGATCGCCAGCGTGGGACGCATCTGGTGGTAGAGCGGGTCGGTAAAGGGAATGACCGTGTTCAAGCCGTCGTTGCCGCCCGCCATCTGCACAACGATTAGCGTGCGCTCGCTCGCCGCCTGTGCGAAACGCGAGCCTTCCTGCGACATGGCCCGCGCCGAAGCCACCCCGCGACTGAAAATGGTCGGCATCACCATGCCTGCCGACACCACCAGCAAACCATCTTTGATCAACGCTCTGCGTGAAAGTCTCATCTTCTCTTTCCCTTTCGGACTAATTCAACTGGTACTCCGGCGAGGCCATCATCAGGTACAGGGTGCCACGCACGCGGTTGAGCGGGTAGCTCTTGCCGCTGGTCAGCGTGACCTGCCCCCCGCCCCGGCTCACATCCGGTGTGCTGAAGTAGTCCACCAGCAGCGAGCGCCGGTCGCTATCCAGCGTGCCATCCAGCAGGAACGAGGCGTAATAATCTACAAATTTCTCCGGCGAATCAATGTGATTCGCGTTCACCACCGATTGCAGGTCGAGCGGCTGCGCCTGCTCTTTCCCGATAGCGCCACTGCGCACCAGCAGGAGATCGATATAGTTCAGGCGCGTCATCCAGGTGCCGCTATTGAGCCAGAGCGCGCTCACCTTATCGCCCGGCCAGCCGGCCACGTTGGGCGGGTCAAACAATGCCTGGCCCATCAGCGTCGTCATCGTCGGCAAAGCCAGCCCGCTGCCCTGCAATTCCAGCGCGCGATACGCCCCCACCACAAACTCTGTCGGCGATTTGATACGCGCCCGGTACGCCTTCGGCGACGAAAACTGCGGCGAGAGCAGCAACGTGCGCATGACCGCGCCCATATTGTGGCCGCTCTCCACATAACTATCCACCAGCGGCTTCAAATCGTCGGTACTCGGATTCTCATAGACGAAGAAGGTGAACAGCTTACGCGAGAGAAACCAGGGTGTGGCCGGATGGTTTGTCAGAATGCGCACCACGTCTCTATAATCGAAATTGCCTGTCTGCCCCAGGTAATGCTTGACAAGATTATTATGGTCGGCAGGGATATAGCGCGAAGTCAGCCCATCGACATGCCAGCCGGTCAGGGCCGCCGCACCTTCCGACACGTCCTGCTGCGTATAGTGTCCCAGTCCGAGCGTGAACAATTCCATCAACTCACGCGCATAGTTCTCATTCGGGTGATTCTTCCGGCTTTTGGTCAGGTCAAGGTAAAAGAGCATGGCGGGGTCGGCGGTAATGCCGAGCAGGATGTTATCAAAGGTATCAAAGGCGTGCGCGCGCAGAAACTGGTTCTGATTAATCATGCGCATGAAAAAGTTTTTGCCGCCCACCTTGCGAAAACTGCTCGTCAGTACACCATGCCAGAACAGCGTCATCTTCTCCAGCAGCGGGCGCTGCGTCCACGCCATACGCAACAGCCACCAGCGTTGCTGGTCGGTCGGTCTGTTCAAATTCAGATTGAGCGCCTTCAGCCGACTCTCCAGCGCATCATCCGAAACCTGCTGGTAATTGAGCAAGCGATCAACGGCCCCCTCAAAACCCAGACTCTTATACATCTGCATCTCGGCAGGACTCGCGCCAAACCCGGCTCGCCGCAGCAGGTGTCCCGTCTGCGCGTTGCTGGCCGCTGTATGGAACAGGCTCGCGACTCCGCCGTTCTCCGCCAGGTTCAGCGCGACTCCGCCCGCGACACCAACGGCCCCCAGTCCGGCCATTCCCAGCAACGCCGCACCCAGCAGCTTGCGCCGCGATACTGGCCGCCCGGCCTGTTTCCGGCCCTGCTGCGGATAGGGCGTTGGCGGAATCACCTGTCCGCTCACCGGTCCCGTCGGCGCCGCCAGTGGCGTCGGCCCCGGCCTCGCAGCCACAGACGCTGCCCTCATGCCTCCGCTATTCCCCATTTCGCTCGCGCCAACAGGTCGCCCCGTCACATCCAGTTTCCGCCTCGGCTCCGTCGGTTGATTATAGAGATCATCATCTTGATTATTCACATTCATAACGCATTGCCTCCGCGCTCTCTCTCCTCGCGCTCGCACTGCCGTCAACTGTCGGCCCATCCAGAAAACCGGGAACCCTTGCGACCCTGTATGTCTCTGCACACCTCCCCATGAGGTATTCGCAAGGTTTGGTGTTCCCTTGCCTCTATTCTAGCAGAGAGAGTTCAAGAAAAACTCAAGAAACCCTCATGACTTGCTCTGAAAGCAGGCGCCTTCACCACATCATAGCGCAAAGGTACCATCTTCCGATCCGAAACCAGGCCGATCTATAGAGTACGTGCTATTATCTTGCAGCATGACATATCCGCGCGCGTTTGTTTTCAATAGCATGACTGCCCAACATTGATCGTTCTGTATTATACAGAGGCAGTTATAGATACATAGGAAGGAGTTCGTTGAGATATGGCACGGCAAGCGGGGAAAGGCGGGCAAGGGACGAGCAAGCATTTGACGCGCTCCATTTTGCTCACATGGTTCGGTCTGTTACTGGTCATCATTGTCGTTGGCGCTGGCACCTGGACTATCTTACAGCATCCCTCCGGCGGCAACCGGTCAGAAACGTCTCCCACCGCGACAACCGGGACACAGGCGTATGGGACACCCATTACGGTGAGCGGCCCGGTCTCTCCCCTGCTTTTTGGCACCAATCTCAGCCTCTTCGACAGCAACGATCAGGTTCTCAATTCTACGGCCACGCTCAGCCTGCTCCAGCGCATCCATCCCGGCATCATTCGCATGCCTTTTCGTAGCAGCCTCTCCAACGCAGTCGAGATGCGTGCCGCGCAACTCATTAAAAGCACGGGCGCGGCCCCGCTCATCGTATTGCACGGGCCGGACGATCAGAACACGCTGGCCTCCGATATCCAGATCGTGCAGAATATGAACGCCATCTTCGGCCACAGCGTCGTCTACTACGAATTCGACAACGAATCCGACCTGCATGGCGTGGGCGCCGATCAATTTGTGACCTCGTGGAACGCCGTCATCCCGCAGTTGAAAAAGATTGCCCTGCACGGCCAGTTTATCGGCCCCGTCAACTTTCAATACAACCACAATTACCTCGTCACCTTCTTAAAGAATGCCAGCCCGCAGCCCGACGCGATAAGCTGGCACGAGTACACCTGTGACGACTCCTGGCCCAACGCCACCTGCCTCGCCCACATCGATAACTGGACAAAGCACATCGGCGACGCCCGTGCCGCGATGGTCGCGACCATCGGCAAACTCCTGCCCATCATGATTACCGAATGGAACTACGCGCCCAACGCCGTTGCCAACGACGGCAAAAACAACAACCCGGCCTTCCTCTCCGCCTGGACGGAAAAGGCGCTGCAAACGCTGGCGGCCAACCGCGTCTTCGCCTCCATGCAATACGCCTGCACCAACACCGCCATCAACCTTATCGACGGCAATAACACGCTCACGCCGCAGGGTAGCGCCTTCCAGTCGCTCTACGAGCAAATCATCGTCCAGGGCCACCAGCCCGCACCCGTGACCGGCACCGTCATCCCCACAGACCAGCCCACCCCTGGCGCGACCGCAACGCCAGCCTCCACGCCTCCATCATCCACTCACCTCACCTTCTCCTTTGAGGACGGAGGCACCGATGGGTGGAACGCTCACGGTTCGCAGATCGCGCAACTTCAGAATAGTAGCAGCCTCGCGCTGGACGGCAAGCACTCCTTGCAGGTCACGCTCAACAACCTCAGCAGCCACGACTACCCCTACATCAGCATCGGCGGCTCCCAACTCTCCTCCTACCCGCAGCCGGGGCAGACGCTCAGCGCCTCCATCTACCTGCCCGCCAATTCCGTCACCCTCACAGCAAAACTCTTCATCATGGACAACAGCTACCACTGGCTCACCGGCAACAACATCACGCTTACCCCCGGCACCTGGACACGCCTGACCTTTACCATCCCCACCGGCGCCAGCAGCCCTCCGCGCCAGCTCGGCATCCAGTTCGGCACCTCCATGCCCACCCCGGTCAGCACGCCGGTCTATGTCGATGCTATCGGGTGGAGTTGATGGCACATACGCCTGTTCAAGCTTACTCTGCCGCAAATCTTGCCCCGATTTTGAGCAAACCTTGAATTCTTCTTGAGGAAAGGCGCGTATACTCCTCGTATATCATATGTATGCACGCAGATCGAGAGAGCATAGCATAAATACAGAGGAGAGACACACCCATGAGGCAGCCTCATGCACATCTGTGTAGACGTTTCGAGCAGTTCAGGCAACTACCATCGATTGCCTTTTCTGTCATCCTTGCCACAACGATGCTGGCGGCCTGTGCCAACGGCCCACAAACTCCCGGCCAGAATAACGGCGATATCCACAAAATCAAGCATATCATTGTGATTATGCAGGAGAATCGCTCGTTCGACAGCTACTTCGGGACATTTCCGGGGGCCGACGGCATTCCCATGCAGAACGGCGTGCCAACCGTCTGCGTCCCCGACCCGGCCACACAGCAATGCGTCAAACCCTATCACGACCCGCAGAATCTCAACGGTGGCGGCCCGCACGGGGAAGCCAACGCCACCGCCGACATCGACAACGGGAAGATGGATGGCTTCATCGGCCAGGCAGAACGTGGGCGTAAGAGCTGCAAGGATGTCACCAACCCCATCTGTACTAATACAAAGAGCGTTGATGTCATGGGCTATCACGATGCGCGCGAAATCCCCAACTACTGGACCTACGCACAGGATTTCGTCCTGCAGGATCACATGTTTGAGTCCGATGCCTCCTGGAGCCTGCCCGCCCACCTCTACATGGTCTCGGCGTGGTCCGCGAAATGCGCCAGCGATGATCCGAATAGCTGCCAGAACAACATCAAGGGGCCATATACGACTGCGCAGGCTGCCAGAGCCGGGCAACCGGGCGGCGCGCTTTACGCCTGGACCGACCTCACCTACCTGCTGTACAAACACAATGTGAGCTGGAACTACTACCTGGATCAGGGTACGCAGCCGGACTGCGCCGATGACCAGATGGTTTGCACTCCGCCAAAGCAGAAGGCCAGCGTACCCGGCATCTGGAATCCACTCCCCGGCTTCGTCGATGTCAGGCAGGACGGTCAGCTTGCCAATATCCAGCCCGTGCAGAACTTCTTGAACGCGGCCAAACAGGGTACTCTGCCCTCCGTCTCCTGGATTGTCCCCAACGGACGGGACAGCGAGCATCCGCCCGCCCTTGTCAGCGTGGGCCAGGCCTATGTCACCAGCCTGATTAACGCGGTCATGCAGGGGCCGGACTGGAGCAGCAGCGCCATCTTCCTGGCCTGGGACGACTGGGGCGGCTTCTATGACCACGTTGTCCCGCCGCAGGTGGATGAAAATGGCTACGGCCTGCGCGTTCCCGGACTTGTCATCAGCCCCTACGCCAGAAAGGGCTACATCGACCACCAGACGCTCAGCTTCGATGCCTACCTGAAGTTCATCGAAGACGACTTCCTGAACGGCCAGCGCCTCGACCCGAAGACCGATGGCCGTCCAGACCCGCGCCCCACCGTGCGCGAGAACGTCCCCATCCTGGGCAACCTGCTCAACGACTTCGACTTCTCGCAGTCACCGCGCCCGCCGGTCGTACTCCCACTCCATCCCGCCCCCGGCCCGGCTTCAACGCCATAGGAGAGAGCTTCGGGCATGACAGGTCGACGATGATTTCTCATAGCATGCCATGCTATGAGAAATCATCGTCATGCCGTATGCCGGCTCCCCGGCACAGGCCACCCGCAAGGGCCACCCCCATAGGCGTTCACTTAAGCCCGTGCCAGCGCCAGGCAGGCCAGCCGCCAGGGGTGGCCCTACTATATACGACGGCTCCCCAGGGGGCACGAGCCGCCCGTATAGAGTAGGGCCACCCCTGGCGGCTGGCCTGTGGCGGGCGGCTGGCCTGCGGCGGTCTCTAGACGACGGCTCCCCAGGGGGCACGAGCCGCCCGTATAGAGTAGGGCCACCCCTGGCGGCTGGCCTGCGGCGCGCTCGCACGGGCTTAAGTGAACGCTTCTGAGGGCCACCCCTGGCGGCTGGCCTGTGGCGGCCTTAAGTGAACGCCTATGGGGGTGGCCTGCGGTGCCGGGTCGTATAAGAGGAATCCGGCAGGCCAGAGGACATTTTCTATGCCTGACCACCACCTGGACGGCCAATCAGAGAAAGCAGTGCATGGGAGAGAGATTTTATACCATTACCCGGTTTTTTCTTGCTTCCATTGCGAAAACGTTGCCAGCCTTGCGTGATATAGTAGGTGTAGAGAGATGGGTTGATCTGCACTGCGTCCAGTTTGCCAGGAAACATCGATCTGGCAAAAGAAGCCCTTGTGGTGATGCAGGCGGGAGAGCGATATACAGAAGGAGATACAGATGGCCAAACCAGATATCGTTGTGACCTTTCAGGCTCCCCCTGATATAAAAGCCTTGCTACAAAGCCTGCTCGGCAACGATGGCAGACTCATTTTTCTCGCCGAACTGCCGTCTGAGCAGCGCGAAGAGACGCTGGAACATGCCGATATCCTGCTTTCGTGGAACTTTCCGCGAGAAATTTCGCCGCAGGAATACCCCTACTTGCAGCATGTCAGGCTTATCCAGCTCGTCTCTGCCGGGGCCGATCACATGCCGTTCGCGGAGCTGCCCGCGCAGACCGTCATCGCCAGCAATCCCGGCGCGTATGCCGTGCCGATGGCCGAACATGTGATGGCGATGACGCTGGCGCTGGCGAAACGGCTGTGCCTGCAAAATGAGAAGCTGAAGCACGGCGAATTTGACCAGTTTACGCCCAACCGCCTGCTCGATGGCGCGACGGCTGGCATTCTTGGCTTCGGCGGCATCGGGCAGGCAACCGCCCACCTCATGCGCGCCTTCCATATGCATATCTACGCCATCAATTCCAGCGGCGTCACTTCCGAGCCGGTGGACTTCATCGGCACGCTGCGCGACTTAGAGCAGGTGCTGCGCGCCAGCGACGTGGTGGTAGTCTCGCTGCCGCTCACAAAAGAGACCAGAGGGCTGATCGGCAGGCAGCAACTGGAATGGATGAAGCCCGATGCCATCCTCATCAACGTCGCACGCGGCGCCATCATCGACGAGGAAGCTCTCTATAACCACGCGAAGAGCCACCCCGATTTTCTGGTCGGCATCGATGCCTGGTGGACAGAGCCGTTTATGCACGGCCATTTTCGCATGGAATATCCCTTCCTCGACCTGCCCAATGTGCTGGGTTCCCCACACAATTCCGGCATAGTTCCCGGCACAATGCCCGCAGCTATGCGCCAGGCAGCCGAAAACATCATCCATTTTCTCGCGGGCCAGCCGGTGAGAGGAAGAATACGGCGGGAAGCTTACGTATGATAGACCGCTCGGCTGCCAACAATACAGGTACCCGTACTCGTTGTGTGTGGCTCCCGCGACACCATCGCCCCACAAAAATGGTGCGAGGAAGCCGCCACCCTGCTGCCACGCGGCGAGCTTGCCGTCATCAAAGGCGGCATCCACGCCACCAACTACGACTCGCCCGCCGCTCTGGCTCAGATCATTCGCTCATTCCTCGCCAGAGTCTGCCTGCCTGTCACCGTTGATGCTACCCCGTAAAACCCACCACATCGGTCCCGCCCGGAGAGACATTGTGGTAATCGAAGTACATGGGACGCTCGGCCACGATGGTGCCGCTCAGCGCCTGCACGGACATGGCGACTTCGTAGCCCGCGATGGCGTTGCCCTGCGCAACAGGCGTGACGAGGCTGTTAATGCTAACAGTGACGCGGCTCTGCGCGCCAACGTTCACGATCTTTTGCGTGGTGATGCCATGCGCCAGGTAAAGCGTGACCGCCACCTGCTCGCTCGCCGTGTTGGGGTTCTGCAACGTCAGGAACTCATTGAAGCTGTTGGTCGTGTAGCCTTCGGCGAAGCTATACGTCGTCTTTGCCGGGCCGGGCTGGCCCATCACATCCGTACCGCCGGGAATCGGAGTTGCCACCCCTGCTGTGTTGGCGCCGTTAAAGCGGAAATATTCCTGTCGCTGCACCACGATGGGCGCGCTGGCCGTCACCTCAGCCGAGACCTCTGGCGTCCCCTGCCCGAAGATGGTCGAAGCCATGTTCACATCGAAGAGGAACTGCGACAATGCCGGCACAGGCACCACTCTGGTATCGACGTTCCCGTTGCTATATTCCAGCTTAACCGTCGCGGTGGTCGGCGTCGAATTGAAGTTTGCCAGCACCAGGTATTCGTGGAAGTTTGGGCCGGTGTAGCCCTCGGCAAAGAGCCAGTCGGTATCTGGAGCCTGCGCGCCCACCAGCGTGGTCGCGCCCGTCACCGGGCCGTTGATATTCGAGCGCGAGGTGCTAAAGTACATGGGCCGCTCGACCACCACCGGCTGATCGGAATGCACATGTACCGCGCAGTTGACCGTCAGGTGCAGGGCCAGCGGCGTTGTGGTGCCGCGCTGCCCGGATGGCACAGCCAGGGTCGAGCTTCCCGCCTGCCGCCCGTTTGCGTAGTACGAGACCGTCACGTTGGCCGTCTGGCCGCCCGGCGGGTTGAGGATGGTGATATAGCTGGTGTAGTTGCGCGCGGACTCCACGTCGGCAAAGTAGAAATCCTGCCCCGGCTTCGTCGCGCCGAGAGCGTCGGTACCGCTATTGATGCCGTGCCAGGAGAAGTACATGGGCCGCTCGGCTACAATGCCCACGCCGTTGGTCGAGATGACCAGCATCGAGAGCGACTGCCCCTTGCCTGTATAAGGAATGTGCAGGTCGCCGTTGACGCTAACGGTCAGGCGGCTCTGCGCCGGAACGGTATGCATGATGGCCGGGCCGCTGCTGCTGCCCTCCAGCAAATACTGCACGCGCACCTGCGCATCCTGCACATTCGGATTCTCCAGCGTCAGGTATTCCGCGAAATCCGCGCCCACACGCCCCTCGGCAAAGTACCACGTCGTGCTGGTCGGCGTCGTCTGGATGACCGCCGATTTCCCCAGTGTGATCAAATTCTGCGCCAGATTGTACGCATCGAACGAACCCAGGCCCGTCGCCAGATCGTACATGCTGGCGGCGGGATAAGTATTGCCGCTATCGACATAATCGTTGTTGTTCACGCCGCCCGCCACCGGCACCACATCATGGAACGCGCTGGTATAGGATGTGCCTGCCGCACCATAGTTGATATCATACAGGCTTGGATTGAGGAAGCCCAGCATAAAGCTGTTGCCCTTGACGGCGGCCTCGTTCGCCAGCGCCACCATCGCTGCCCAGACCGGCGCGGCTGCCGAGGTGCCGCCCATCACCATCCAGCCGCCGTTGAAGGCGCAGTTGCCCACGCTGCAATACACGTCATAGCCCGTTTGCGGGTCAGCATTGACGGCGACATCCGGCACCTCGCGAAAACCTGTGGTGTAGGCATTTGCCACGCCCGGCCCCTGCTGCCACGAGGGCATGTGCCATATCTGGCTCAGGCCGCCGCCGCTCGCCCCGTTCTGGATGGCACGATCATTCCATACCTGCTCCGATTGATAGCTATTGTCGGCGTTGATGCGCAACGTCGTGCCGCCCACGCCCGTTACGTAGGGCTGCGAAGCTGGATCATCCACGGCGGGAAAGGTGTTGGTCTTCGTGCGCGGGTCGTAGCAGCCGCTCGCGCCCAGATCGCCGCTGGCCGCGAGGACGGTCTGGCCCTGCGCAGCCGCCGCCTGGAAAAAGACACTCTCCTGCTTCACCTCGCTCGTCATGCCCGGCCCCTCTTCGCAGAAAACCCAGCTCGTACTCACTACCGGCACGTCATCGGCCACAATACGCGCCCAGGCATCGTTGTAGGCCGCGAGCGAGTTGGCCGCCTCATAGACGCGCAGCGAGGCCAGGCGGGGCGCCAGCCCCAGCACCATCTCCATATCCAGCTCGACCTCAGCCGCGTTCGGCCCCGGCGTCCCGCTAAAACCATCAATGGCAACGGTCTGAATCTTCGTATATTTCCCCCCGAAGCAGGCGCTATACGTCGCGATATCGTTGGGCGAGAAACCATCCAGTTCCAGAAGACCAACCGTCTGCCCCTCGCCCAGAATGCCCTGATTGTAGAGCGCGTTAAAATTGTAAGCAGTGGCGATCTGCTGCGGCGTGTACGAAGTCGGCACGGTTGGCGCGCCCGGCTGCGGGCAGACTATTCCCGCCTGATTCGCCCCCATCTTAAGAGCCGCCGAACCGGGGGTAGTAGGCACGCGCCCGTATTGCACCACATTATCCAGCCCGGAGACCGAGGCAACGAACGGGGCTATACTTGCAGGCACAGAAGGGTCCGTATCGTTGGCAAAGAACCGCCGCCCGTTGCTCGCCTGATAGTTATCGATCTGCACCTGGAAGGTCTGCTCCGCCTGCGCCACCGTCCCCACCGCGTCGATCAGCAGGTGGTTGGCATAGGTGCGCGTGATCTTGAAGCCCTGCGCCCGCAGGAAACCGCTCACAGCAGCCTCTTCAGCAGGGGAAGGCCCGTAGAGCGCGGCGAACGTCTGCGGGTTCAAATAGTGGTGGAAGAGCGGTGAACCCGGCGTCGAGACCTGTTGCAGGAAGGCATCCAGCCCCGCCTGGTTGCGCAGGCTCAGCCCGATGGAAAGCTCTACCGGCTGGTCAGCCGCCGCCCGCGTAATCATCCTGCTCTTCTTCGTAAAGCCCTCCACCCCGCTCGGCAGCTTCACGCGCCCGGAATCGGACGCGGCCTGCGTAAAGGGGAACGGCGCATGCGCCACCAGCAGCGTCGCCACCAGCACCACACACAACAGTGGAACCAGCACTACCGGATAAACACTACGAAACTTCATCGCAACAACCTTTTCTCGCCAGCTTACAATCAGAAAACACAACCGATTCGTTCTCAATTTGTCTGAACGCAACCCGGCGCATTTTCCGTGTATTTTCGCCCGCCTGTTGCTCAAAAATCCGAGGCCGCTAGTACCTTTGGCTTATTTGAGAATGGCATCACTGTGATATACTTCTAAGAAAATATGGTGAGACAGGAGGAATGATCTATGGTAGATGAGCTACGTCATGCCTTATAACCAGGCAGGCGGAAAAACAGCTCGACGCGATGCCGCAGCAGCTAGCAAATCGTGTTGACCAACATATTGAGGCTCTACGCGAAGATCCACGTCCCTTTGGAGTCAAGAAGTTGCCGTGGCTATACCGATACGTCCCGTGTGCGCGTGGGCAATCACCGGATCATCTCTACTATCGACGATCGCGCTCAGACCATAACTCTCTTAACAATTGATGAGCGAAAAGATGTGTACTGCTAAAACCTGTTTGTGATAATCAAAGCAGTTGAATCTTCATATGCTAGCTTAATGCCCCTTGCTCTTCGCGTCGCGCCCAACCTGCGCGCGGTGGGCGAAATTCTTGCTCACGTCATCGCCGGTCGCACCTTCTGGCTGCATCAGGCGCTGCATGAGGGCGGTGACGAGATTGCTCCGCTGACGCAGTGGGATGAGAAGGTGCAGTCGGCGCGCACGGCAGCCGAACTGGCTTCCGGGCTTGAGATAACATGGAAGCTCATAGAGGATGCGCTTGCCCGCTGGACAAACGAGGAACTGGCCGAGCAAATTGTGCTACCATGGATCGGGCCGAAATATCCGATTACGCGCCCGTTCGTGATCTGGCATGTCCTTGAGCATGACCTGCATCACGGAGGCGAAGTCACGCACACGCTGGGCATGGGAGGGATGGAGGTTAAGCTGCCACCTCCGCCGCCGGAAAGGTAAAAGCTGTCCTGCCTCGCTTCAATGCTATGATACGTTCGCATCGCTTCTCAGCGATACAGACGAAAGGATAATACTATGCCGGAACCCGAAGCTGGCGCAACACACGGACCTGTCTCTGCTCACGGAAAAGAGGATATCTATGATGTGCTGGTGGTGGGGGCGAGTTTCGCGGGGCTGAGCTTCGCGGGAGTGGCGGCGGCGCTGGGTATGCGCGTGCTGATAGTGGAACGGGACGCGGTGATAGGCGGCGTGGTGCGCACAACAGGCGTCCTGTTCAGCGATGTGCTGGATATTCTGGATGTGCCGCCAGAGTATTTGATGAACGCGGTACGGCGGGTGGTAATCTCGCCGCCTACGGGAACACCGCTTGAAATCAGCAGCCGCGCCTACCGTTTTTACATGGCCGATGTGCCGGGCATGCTGCGCTGGATGGCGGAAGTGGCCGAGAGGCGCGGCGTCACGCTGCTGCCCGGCACGATGTTCCTGGACGCGGCGGCAGAAGGTGACGGCACCATGCGTATCCGTCTGGGAAGCGGTAGCAGCGGCGGAGACGGTGAAGCGGCTACGGATGGGGGGAAAACGAGCGCCGCACAAGAACGGCGCAAGCAGCCAGAGCAGCGGACGCCGCGAGAGGAGACGGTGCGGGCGCGCTTTTTGATCGGGGCCGATGGCGCGCGCTCGCGCGTGGCACAGAGCATGGGGTTGGAACAGAATACGCGCTTCCTGGCCGGTGCGGAATGGCTGGTGGAAGGAGTGGCGCTGGATAGAGCAACCTTCTATCTCGTCATGAACCACGACGCTGCGCCGGGCTACTGCGTCTGGCTGGCCCCGCACCACGAGATCGCGGCCCTCGGCGTGGCCGGGCATGCGCGCGCCTTCAACCCTACAAAGTCGCTGCGCATGGCGCAAACGCTTTTTCAGGACATGGCCGACCTGAGCGCCATGCGCATCATCCAGCAGAAGGGCGGCGTGATTCCCGTTGGCGGGCGGTTGCGCCGGGTCTACCGCGATGATGCGCAGGGGCGCGCACTGCTACTCGGCGACGCGGCTGGCCTGTGCGGCGCAGCAACCGGCGGCGGCATCTATCCCGCGCTGATCAGCGGGCGCCTGGCGGCTCATGCCGTTGCCGCCGAAGTGCTGAACGGCGAGCGCGGAGCCATCAAAGCCTACCAGCGCAACCTGACGCAGGCCGGGCGGCTGGGCCACTACCTCAAAATCGAAGACTGGCTGCGCCGGGCGCTGGATCGCATGGGTTCCAATGCGGATGTCGATGCCCTCTACGGCCTCTTCCGCTCCCCTGTCGGCCACCAGATGCTGCAACGCGCCCTGCTCGAAGTCCCCATCATCGGTATGGACAGCAACTTCTTCTCCCTGCTGCGCGCCCTGCTCGGCAAACACCCCGGTCTCTATAGTTCGGCCTTACAGGCGGTGTGGAAACGAGTGACGGGTTGATCTCTCATAAGCCCCGGTTGACCGGGGCCTACGAGACCCGTTACCGATCCGGCCTGTCAATGTTGCTGCTTGCCAATCCCACGCTTATTCCCACAATGACTCCTGCTTTGCTTCTGATTCAGGTTCGGGTTCGGGTTCGGGTTCGCGCCAGGCGTTGTCTTTGGAGAGTTTATCGGCCAGGCGTGTGGGTTCGGGCAGGCGGTAGCCCCGGCTGCAAGCCAGAACGTAATGGATGCTGGTTTGCAGGGTGATGCCATAGCCGAGAGAAATAAACATCGGGTTGACGCGCGCTTTTGTGCGCAGCGCCGCGCCCAGCACCTCGTTATGATGGCTTTTGTCGACCAGCGGCACCCAGTCGCCCACCTGGTCGCCGAGGGCCGCTCTATCATAGGTGCCGCGCAGAATCGATTTGGCGCAGCCGATGGTGGGCAATTGCAGCCAGAGACCAAGATGGGAAGCGATGCCCAGGCGGCGCGGGTGCGCAATGCCCTGCCCATCGACCATCACGAGGTCGGGACGTTTTTTCAACAGGGAGAACGCGCCCAGGATAGCCGGAATTTCGCGGAACGAGAGCAGGCCGGGGATATAAGGCATGCGCACCGGCTCCTCATAGATATGCTGCTCAAGCAATTCCAGGTCGGGGAAGGAGAGCAACACCACTGCCGCACGGGCCATGCCGTTCTCCTCGTTGATTGCCATATCCACGCCTGCCACGCGCTCGACTTTGCCCACGCGATCTTCGCGCACCACACGCTGCGCCAGCGTGCGCTGCAGGGCTTTAGCCTCGTCCGGGGTCAGATTCCACTCGTGCAGAGCTGTAACCGGGATGTTTGCCATAACTTCGTGTCCTGTTTCTAGCTCTTATCTGCAAAGGCATTAGCGGGCTTCGGCGATAAAGATCATGCGCGGGCTTTCCAGCGTGAACGGCCCCATACTGTAGTCGCCGAAGACCTCTTTCACGCTAAAGCCTGCCCCTTCCAGCAAGAGTTCCATTTCTCCGCGTTCAAAAAGATAGAGATAGGTTGTAACAATAGTACGCTGCAGCGGGCCGCCCTGGAGATGCTCATCGTAGAAATGGGTTAATTCCAGCAGATGGCGACCGGTAGAGGAGGCGGGACTGACAAAGTGGGTGAGCAGGGAGCCATTCTCGCGCTTCCACGTCCCCTGATGCAGGACTTGCCCGCTCAGCCGCTCCATATAGCGCGCGTCCTCGTTGCTGATATCCAGAATGAAGGTGCCGCGCGGGGCCATGTGCGCCCGCACAGAAGCCAGCGCCTCTCGCTGCGCCTTGCGCGTCGTCAGGTGGGCAAACGAGCCAAGCGCGCAGAAGGCAAGATGGAATTTCTGCGGCAGGCGCAGCGAGCGCATATCCTGCTGCTCCAGCGTAATCTGCACACCCGCTGCCTGCGCGTTCTGCCGCGCCAGCGCGAGCATCGCGGCTGAGCTGTCCACGCCGACCAGCGTATAGCCCTCTGCGGCAAGCGGCACCAGCAGGCGACCGCTGCCACAGGCCAGCTCCAGCAGCGGGCTGCCGGGTCCGCACAATTCGGCGTAGTTCTGGTACAGATCCAGATCCTCGTCGAACTGTGCGTGTTCTATATCATAAAATGGCGCGATCACATCGTAATCGTCGTAACTATCGGCGCGTTTCGCGTCGTTTGTGCTGTTCATATCTGTCAGATCATATTCCGGTGGCTTTGACAATCTTCCAGTTTCCATTCACCTGCTGGAATTGAAGCTGGACATCATAAGTCGTACTGCCACGTGTCACCGTCACCGTCACCAGGGAAGGGTCGTTCGAGTCCGGTACTGCGCTGAAGCTGGTGATAGAGCCTTTCGTTGTATCAACAGCCTGCGCCAGGGCCGCAAAGGTCTGTTCCGTCACCTGCTGGCCCTGAACAGAGGTAACGCTACCGGTATCCCAGTAGGAGTAAGCTTTCACGTAATCCTGATCTTTGAGAGCGGTATAGTATTCATCGGCCACAACTGTCGGCCCAATCTGTCTGGCAAAGAAACCGACACCCAGAGCGGCGGTAATGCCGCAGCCCACGCAGCCCAACACAATAATGCCGCCGATGATGCCCAGGGTGATCCAGAGCCAGCGCCGGGATTTCTTCTGTGGCTGCTGGGGCGGTGGCCCATAGCCACCCGGCCCCGCATACTGTGTAGGCGGATATTGCGGCTGCCCGTAAGGCGGCTGTCCATAGGGCTGATTCGGGTCATAACTCATAATACAAACCTCCTCGTCTGTTTTGTGCGTTCTCGGTATTCATTGTCTACTCTGCTGGCGCGTGATAACTATAACAGTGACAGGGATGAATAGCAAGAGAACCAGATCACATTTCCGTCGCGTTTTCTGTCCCTGCTGCCTTCTGCGCCGCCGTTTCAGCGGAACTGGAATGCTGGCGTATCCAGGCCAGGATGTCGGCATCCATCTGCGAGCGATCGGCCTCAAATTCGCTGTCGTGGCAGTAGGTGGGATAGCTTTTCCAGGTCTTGTCCGGGCTGGCCAGCGCCGCATAGAATTTCTGATTGGCCCCGATCTTGATAGCCTTATCGTTCGCTGCCTGCAAGATCAGCACAGGCAGCGTAATGGCTTTCGCCAGCGAGGACATAGCCAGGCGCATGCGCGTCGTCTGGAAGAGCAGAGAAGAGGTCACCTGTTTGCGCCAGTAGATGTCGGCATTCAGCATCTGCAAGGCCGGCGGATTGGTGGTCATAGTGGCCGTATTGCCGGTCGTCCAGTAATGTTTCGATTTGAAAAGGCCGCCGAGGAGAATGGCGATGATGTCGAACAGGCGCAGCTTGCTCGTATCCTCAATCCAGGGGTTGAGCAGGATCAGCCCATTGAACATATCTGCGTGCGCGGCGGCGAAGTGGGCTGCGAAGAGGCCGCCCATGCTGTGGCCGAGCAGGTAGATATTGCCCTGCGGGTGACGGCGGCGAATTTCGGCCAGCACAAACTGGATATCATCCAGAAACGTCTGGTAGTCGTCGATGTGGCCGGGGAAGCCGCCCGAACGGCCAAAGCCGCGATGATCCATCGCATAGACGCTCAGCCCCTGCGCGGCCAACGCATTACCCATATCGATATACCAGCCGCTATGACCACCCAGCCCGTGCATGATAAGCAGGGCATCGGCGCTGCCTGTGTGCCAGCTCCGCAAAAAATGCGGGCAACCATCGGCTGTCAGCAACTCCTCTTTCGCAATCGTGACGCCCGCTTTCTCCTCCATGCTGCCCCAGTCACCCGGCGCCGCCGGTTGATAACTCATACGCTCGCCTCCTGTCTGATCTCGAATATAGACGAATAGATGATGAGACCAGACGAGTATAGCACGAGACATTTCCGGGTACAATGGCCGGGCGGGCATAGTGTACCGGGAAACGTTTTTTTGCCCCCTGCCCGCGAACATATGGTCAGACAATAGCCGCTATGATATGATAATCGTGGCTGCTCTACAGACAATGGCGCTCTCTTGTAAAAACAGTATAGATGGAGGCAGTCATATCTCGCAATGATTAAGCAATTTCTCTGCAACAGGGGGTAGTGGTCACACAATGGTGGAGAGACAGAAGCAAATACAGGAGAATATTAAGCACTTGCTGCGATTTTTGCGGAACCTGCGCAGGCCGCGTGTTTCCCTGCGACGCCTGCTGCTGGAAGCGACGGGGATTACGCTGGCATTGCAGGCGGTTGTCGTGCTGACATTGCAGGCAGTCTCGATCCTGCGCAGGCAGCAGCAAAAGGGCGGCTTTCCCCACCCGCGCTTCGGCCCGGTGGTCGTCGGAGAAAACGCCCTGAGCGACGTTGGCGAGAACCGCTTGCAGCTCTATGATTATGGCCGCGACCTCTACAACGCCATGCTTGCGGCAATTGACGCGGCGCAGGAGACCATTTACCTGGAAACCTATATCTGGAAAGACGATCTTGTTGGCCGACGCTTCAAAGAACACCTGGTGCGCAAGGCCAACGAGGGCGTAGAAGTATATGTCATCTTCGATAGCTTCGGCAACGGCGTCGTGCCGCGAGCGTTCAAGCAGTTCCCGCCGAATGTTCATGCATTGAAATATCAACCCATTAAATGGCCCTGGCAACTGTTCGACCTGCGACGCTACGCGCTGGACCATCGCAAACTGCTGGTGGTCGATGGCAAGATTGGCTTTATCGGCGGCTTTAACATCGGCAGCCTGTACGCCATAGCCTGGCGCGATACCCACTTGCGCATCGAAGGGCCTGCCGTCGCCGATCTGGCCCAGTCCTTCGTCGATTTCTGGAACCGGCAGCAGCCCGCGCGTCGGCGCATCACGCGCCACTACCCGCGTCGCTTCGACCCGCTCATCAACCTGCGCGGCACCAATGCCATGCGCCTCACCTTCCCCATCCGCGACATGTACATCGACGCGATTGACCGCGCCGAACACACAATCCGGCTGACCAACGCCTACTTTGTCCCCGACCGCTCGCTGCTTGACTCTCTCAAAGCAGCGGCTCAACGCGGGGTTGATGTGCAAATACTGGTTCCCTGGATCTCCAACCACGTCGTGGTGGACTGGCTCACGCGGGGCTACTTCACCGAATGCCTGAAGGCAGGCATCCGCATCTGGGGCTACCGCAACATGCTGCACGCCAAAACCTGCACCATCGACGGCCAGTGGTCAACCGTCGGCACTGCCAACCTCGACCGCCTCAGTTCCGTCGGCAACTACGAAATCAATGTCGAGGTCTACGACCGCGATCTGGCGCGGCAGATGGAAGAACTTTTCCAGTGCGACACGCAAAACGCTTTTGAACTGAAAATTGACGAGTGGAACCGCCGCCCCTGGTACAACCGCCTGGGCGAATTCATCCTCTCTCCCCTGCGCGTCTTGCTATAAACCCTGCCAGCATGCCGGAAAAACGTGGCCCCGACGTGTCATGCTTCGCTGCGCTCAGCATCCCCGGTAGCCATTTCGCCCGGTTGGCTACCGGGGATGCTTCCCCTTCGCTGCACTCAGGGCTAACAGCTCATTGCCGCGCCGCATGGCTCCTCAACCTGTGGTTCTCAACGACAGAAACATAGAACTCTGCCAGAACTTCGCCAGAACAAAAACAGAACTGTTCGTACTACATTTCTTCCAGGCAAGCAAGACGAGGTAGGTGCGGGTCGGTTAGTGAAGCTACGTGGAGAAACGAGAGGGAACGCGGCCAGCCTTCGGCGAGGCGCTTTTCCGCTTCGTCATTTTATTCTGACAGAGGCACAATGGCTAAAAATATGTTTTCCATCGTCCTGAAGTGCTGGCGCGACCGACAGGCGGGAACAACACACCTGCAGGTAGTGCGCACCGACACCGCCCAGGAGGTGTTGCTGGATGCTGCCAGTTTCCTGATCCGCGTCTCGGTCGATGAGACAGATCAGATAGAACGTTGCCTGATTCGCCATATCAGCAGTGGACGCGAAGTCTACCTCCAGAGCGGCTCCGGCCTGCGCGCTTTTATCGACGTCTGCCTGCTAACCGGAACCGGTCAGCCCGATATAAAGTGATGCGCTGAAAGATTATTGACGCGCCAGGCCCGGAAAAGGCGGCGAGCGGCTGGCGGAAGTGACGACAGCAGATAAAGGAGAGAGCATGAGCAGCGCGCTGGCAATCGCATCGGTGACGGCAGTCCTGAAGCACCTGCTGGGCAATGTGCTGGTTCAGCAGCCGACCCTCACCGGCATGGGCGATGTGACGGTTTCCGCTCTGCCGCCCGACCGCGCGCTTGCCGACGGGACAGAGGAGCGCAACCAGCTCAATCTCTACCTCTATCGCCTGACTCCCAACTCCGGCTGGCGGCATGGCAGTACGCTTTCCTCTGCGGGGGAGCGGCGGGAAAACCTGCCCCTGGCGCTTGACCTGCACTACCTTTTGACGGCCTATGGCGAGCGCGATTTGCAGGCCGAGATTTTGCCTGGCTACGCCATCCAGTTTTTCTATGAAACGCCGCTGCTGTCGCGCGAGACAATTCGCGCCACACTGTCCTCACCGGGCACGGGTAACGGCAGCAACGCGGGCGTGACGGCGCTTCCAGCAATGCGTCTTGCGCGTGCAGGTAGCCCGCGATGGCGCTGCGCAGCGCATCGAGCGTAGCAAGAAATGGTCCCTGACCGGGGGCCAGCCGCTCGCTCAGCAGCGCGAAGAAAACAGCACCCTCGGCGTACAATCCTCGCTCAATACAGGTTAGCCCATATCGTGCCAGCGCAGTCGGCGTCACGGCAGCCGTTGCATCGATCGGCTGTATGAACATATCGTATCCGGGCAGGGGAGCTGAACTCATCATATTCCTCCCGCTAACAAGCCATGCATCTCGTGGGTCTTCTTCCATGAAAGAGTGTACCATATTTTATCTGAACTTTATTCGCAAAACTACGTATTCGCACTACGTATTTTTCGCTTGCGCTCTCCTTTGTTGTGTACAGTATGCCATGAGAATCGGTCTCGCGCCTGTCATGCCGAGGGCAGCGAAGCATCTGTGGTGACCAACCGGGCGGCATAGTCCGCCTCGGATGCTTCACTGCCCTCAGCATGACAGGCCCCGGACTACCTTTCAATAGTATGAGGCAGCGAGTTGCCGAAAAAAAGATCACATACCGGTCATTTACTGCTCATGTTCCTGTAACTCCTCCCCGTATTCATCAACAGCATGCTACGAACATGGGGCGCTCCACAGATTATGTCTATCCATCGTGCATGGGGTACGCGACCCGGAAACCGCATACTCCGGCTGAAACCGGCCACGATCAAGCAAAGATTGTGCGCAAAACGCCCTTGAGGCGTGGAAAGAACAGGTTACATTATGACTGACCATGTACAGAGAGACACGACCGGGCGCCGACGATTCCTGCGGCGCGGGCTGGCAGTAGCAGGAGCAGGCGCTGTGGGCGCCGGACTGCTAGCCGGTGGGCTACCGGCCTTTGCCGAGTTCAACAGCGGCGGCCTCACAAAGGGAGACGCGGCCATCCTGCGCTTCCTGGCGGCAGCCGAAATCATCGAGACTGATCTGTGGCAGCAATATAACGAACTGGGCGGCATCCAGGATAGCGAAGTCCCCGGCGGCAGTGGCAGCCCGGCCTACATCAAGGCCCTTCAGGTGCTGGACGGGGATATGCCACAATATATCCATGACAATACCGAAGATGAGATGAGCCACTTCACTTTCATCAATGCCTACCTGGTGGCAAAAGGCGTTGATCCCGTCAATCTGGATAAGTTTCGCACCCTGCCGGGCAGCAAGGCGACGGGCGCGCAGCAAATCGGGCGGCTCACCAACCTGATGCAGCTCACGGTAGACACCAGCTGGTGGACGCGCTACCGCAGCCGCACGAAGAATCCCGATTTCGGCGACACCTTCCCGCAGGCCGTACCCGGCTTGAGTAAGGGGCAGTTCCCGGCCATACCTCGCTCCGACGCCGACCTGACGCCGAAGAAACATATCCAGGCCATCGCCAACACGGCGGGCTTCCATTTCGCATTCATCGAGCAGGGCGGCACCAGCCTCTATCCCTCGCTGGCCCAGCGCGTCAGCAATGTCGAGGTGCTGCGCATCCTGCTCAGCATCGGCCCGACCGAGACGGCTCACTTCCAGACGTGGCACGACAAGGCCGGCAACGCGCCCGCCCTGACCGACCCCACCAATGGACTGGTCTTCCCCGACCTCAACAGCCCACCCTTTGGCGGCGAGGACTTCCAGACCAACCTGATCATGCCCGAACCGACCATCTTCCTCAGTCGCAAGTTCCCGCCCGTCTCCATCGTCCGCCCCACCAGCACGGCAGGCGCGGCGATGGGCGCGGTCAAAGCCCTGACCGATGATGGCCTCTTCATCGGCCAGTCCAAAGAGTTCTTCGCCACCCTGCAACTGCTCGCCCAGCAGGCCGACGCGGCAGTGCGCTGATTGTGCAGTAACAATTTAACCCATACGGCGGTGAGAGTAACAGGCTTACTTTCATCGCTGTATGAGTTTGTAGCGGAGATGCCATACTGAGTGTTCAGCCAACGCGGTGGCCCATCGAAAGCCGGAACGAAAGTATGACATGCCAGAGCGCAGTTTTTCATGGCTTGCATATGAAGTAGCAAAGCGAATATCATGATATCCATGAGTTTTGTTGAGCATTCCTGAGAGGAGACGCTTATGGACTTGATTATTCGCAACGCAAGCCTGCGCGGTCAACCGGGAACCTGGGATATTGGCATTACTGGTGAACGCATTACTGCTGTCGCCGGGAAGCTTGCCGAAGAGGGAGTACAGGAGATAGACGCGGGCGGCATTACCCGCGTCAAGCAGCTCTGGCAGCACGGCGTCAACGTCTTCTCCTCTCAGGACGATGTAGCCGACCCGTTCTATCCCTTCGGACGCAACGACCAGCAAGAAGTCGTCTCCTACATCTGCCACACCGCGCACATGGCGGCGTCCGGCGAGATTGCAGCCGCCTTCGATTTCGTCACCTACAACGCCGCCCGCGCCCTGCGCCTGCCCGCCTATGGCCTCGACCCCGGCTGCAAAGCCGACCTGAACATCCTTACCTCCTCCACGCCCCGTGAAGTGCTGCGCCGCCAGCTTCCACCGAATTATGTCATTCGCAACGGCAAGATACTGGCCCGCAACCAGCTACAGCGGGTGCTTGAGCGTTAAGGCTTCTCATACGCCACGCACATCATGCCAAAATACGTCGGCACCTCGTAGGAGAGCAGTTCGCCGCGAAAATCCGTTCCCTCTATCGCCCCCGCCAGATTGAGTATCTGGCCAAAGGAATCGGTGGCGGCGCGCTGCATCCAGTCCAGGTCAAACTGCAACAAACGTCCCGGCTCTTGATCCTGAACGGCCTGGATGCTCGCGGCATCGTACTCAGCCGAAGCCGGATTGAAGCCATAGGGGCCGTGAATATCGTGCGCGTGTCCCATGTCCGCGCTGGCAATCAAGCCCACCCGTCTTCCCGTCGCCTCCGCCGCCAGCCGGATCGCTTTCCCAAATTTCGGGAAAAGTTGCCAGTCCATATTGCCTCTATCGGGACAGGCGATCACCGCTCGCGGTTTTGGCCGGAACATCGCGCCCATAAAGTAAAGTGGCACCGTCGCGCCCCAGTCCAGCGGCATGGAAAATGCTGGATCGTCATCTACAGCATAGTAGACGTTCTTAACCGGAACATCCATCTTCTGAGCTTCCTCGATAATAGCTGCGTTAAGCTGCCTGTCCACTGCAAAAGAAAGCGTCAAACTATTGCCATTGCCGTCCTCTTCAGGGCCGAGCGTCCCCTGCACGCGCATATTATTCAGCAGCGAAAACGCCATATCTATTCTATGCCCGTGAGGCGTAACTACAACGATCGTCTCCGGTTGTGCAGCCGCCATGCGCCGCCCAAGTTCCTCCAGAGCCGCGCGTGTCGCCTGAGCCTTTTCCATCCCCCTTTCCCCCAGCAGAGGAACGGCGAGGCTTCCGTGGGGAGCTATACAGGCAAATACCAGTCCGCTCATAAACACCCCTTACTCGCTTAAAAACAGGAACATCGCCAGTCTGTCGCTTTATTTTAGCACAGGGGCCGCAGCCTGAGGTAAGAGCAGTTCTCAGGAGACAGCGCCATTGTTCTCTACCTGCTCATTATAAATATCCACCACGATCTTTGTCGCCTCTTGCTCTCCCACCAGCGCACTCAACCGCTCGCGGTGACAATCCAGGTTGTCATAACGACGCCTGATACTGCGATGGGAGGCAGTGGCGGAAAACAGTTGCATGTCCGCCAACGCCTGACACTCCAGTTCAATCCGTTCCCGTATGCGGGCAACCTCGCTCATGCTCATCGTGACCCTTTCCTTTCTCCATTGTTGTCACTCAGTACCATTATAAGGGTGATATATAAGATAGTATTATCACGAGCGTAGTTTTGTCAATGCTACCCTTCTGCTACAATGGGAACAGGACTTTTGGAGAGGAATGGCGATGATACGACTACGGGTGAAGGAAATAGCAGAGGCAAAAGGCGTGAGCAGGCTCAGACTTTCTCGCATCGCTGATATTAACTACAAAACGATACAGGGCATCTGGCGTGATCCCTATCGTGAAATATCCATCAAGACCCTGGAAAAGCTGGCAAAGGCGTTGGGCGTTCCATCTTCAGAACTGATTGAAGACGTGCCGGATGAATAAAGCCATCTATCAACCAGGTCGGCGAGATGATCCCTTTGATGTTCTCGCTGAAAGCCACGAAGAGAGCAGCGTGACTTCAAGCTTGCGCCCTTTTTCTCATCTTTGCTAAGATAGCGGTAGAGATACATAATCAGCAGGACTGGCTACCGTATATAGTAGGGCCACCCCCAGAGGCGGTAACTTAAGCCCGTGCGAGCGCCAGGCAGGCCAGCCGCCAGGGGTGGCCTGCGGCGGCCTGAAGTGAACGCCTCCGGGGCCACCCCTGGCGGCTGGCCTGCGACGGCCTGAAGTGAACGCTTATGGGGATGACCCTTGCGGCTATCCTGGTGCAGAGGCGATAAGGTAAGATGACCATTTCTCATCCCTCTTCAGAAGTGCATACTGTTTCGTGGACGCTGCCTGTAGAGATGAACGTGACAATTGGCCGCGCAGACGAAATCGCCGCGCTGGCAGTTCTGCTGCGGCGTGAGGATGTGCGACTGCTGACGCTGACAGGGCCGGGCGGCGTGGGCAAGACGCGACTGGCGCTGGAAGTTGCGCGCGCGCTGGCGGCTGAGTTCCAGGACGGCGCCTGCTTTGTCTCGCTGGCGCCCCTGCGCGAGCCGGAACTGGTGCTGCCCGCGATTGCGCAGGCGCTGGGCATTGAGGAGGTGGCGCACCAGTCGCTGCTGGAGATGCTGCGGGCGTATGTACGCGAGAAAGCATTGTTGCTGCTGCTGGACAACTTTGAGCATGTGCTGGCGGCTGGCCCTCTACTGGCCGATCTACTCACGCTGGCCCCACACCTGAAAGTTCTCGCCACCAGCCGCGAGGCGCTGCACCTCTATGGAGAACGCGAGTTTGAGGTGCTGCCCCTGCCATTACCTGACCTTGCTGCGCAGGGGAAAGATGCGTTATCTTCCATAGCTTCGGCTGCTGTGACGCTTTTTGTGGAGCGGGCGCAGGCGGTCAAGCCCTCCTTCGCGCTGACGGAGGAGAATGCGCGGGCGGTGGCGGAAATTTGCGTGCAACTGGACGGCCTGCCCCTGGCGATTGAACTGGCTGCCGCACGCATCAAGCTGTTGACGCCGCAGGCCATTCTGGCGCGTTTGCAGAGCCGCCTGAGCTTTCTGACCGGCGGGGCGCGCAATTTGCCTGCGCGCCAGCAAACTCTGCGCAAGACGCTCGACTGGAGCTATGATCTACTCTCTGAGAGCGAACAGCGTTTCTTCCGCCAGCTCGGCGTCCTCGTTGGCAACTGGACGCTGGAGGCGGCAGCTGCGATCGGCGCGGCAGATGGAGTCGACGAAGACGGGACGCTTGAATTGCTCACCTCACTGGTCGACAAAAGTCTGGTGCGCGTGGTGGAGGCAGCGCCGGGAGAGATGCGCTTCATGTTGCTGGAAACGATTCGCGAATACGCGCTGGATAGCCTGGAAAAGCACAGAGAGCGCGCGGAGGCGCAGCGGCGGCACGCTCAGTTCTATCTTCAGCTGGCCGAAGAGGTTGAGCCTGAACTGTATGGCGGCGGCCAGCGAGCCGCTCTGGCCCGGCTGGATCGCGAGACGGGCAATCTGCGGGCCGCCATGCGTTGGGTTCTCGCCGCCGAAGAGGTTGAGCAGGCCCTGCGGCTGGCGAGCGCGCTGGGCGGCTTTTTGCAGGTGCGCGGCTCCTTGAGTGAGGGCCACAACTGGCTCGAAGAGGTGCTGGCCCTCAGCGAGGCATCGCCCTTGCTGGCCTTACGCGCCAGAGTCCTCTACGCCTCCGGCGTCATGGCCCACATGCGCAACGATCTTGCGCTGGCACGGGCGCGCCACGAGGAGAGCCGCAGGCTGGCCGCACAGGTGGGCGCGCGGCGCACGCAGGCCCTCGCCTGTGGCGCGCTGGCCATGCTGGAACTCTATCTGGGCAATAGCGAGGCGGCGCGCAGCTTCGCCGAAGCCGGCTCGGTCATCCTTAAGGAATCGGATGATCGCTGGGCCAGAGGCACGCTGCACAGCATTCACGGGCAGATTGAGAGCAGGCTGTGCAATTTCGACCGCGCCCGCACGCGCTTCCATATCAGCCTGATGCTGCTGCGCGAGGTGGGCGATCTGAACGGGCAGGCTTCTGTGCAGGTGCATCTCGGCAACATCATGCGTTTGCAGGGTAAGCTCAAAACAGCCCATTTTCTCTATACGCGCGCCCTCTCGCTCTTTCAGGAGAGCGGCGACCGCTGGAGCCAGAGCATCTGCCTGACCGGCATCGGCGATATCCTGCGCCTGCAAGGCAACTACGAGGCCGCGCGGGCGCGCTTTGAGGAATGCCTGACGCTGACCGCTATGCTGGGCAACCGGCAGATACAGGCGGTGGCGCTGACCGGGCTGGGGCAGATCGCCATCTACGAGAACGATATGCGGCAGGCAGCACGCTCGCTCAAAGAGAGCCTGCGGCTGGTGCGCGAGATCGGCCATATGCCCGGCATCACGCAACTTCTGCTCGGCCTCGGCGACCTGGAACGCTATCAGGGCAACTATGAGGCCGCCACCGCCTACTATGAGCAGTGCCTGACGCTCACACGCGAAATCAACGACCGCGTGAGCATGTCCGGCGCGCTCTTTGGCCTCGGTGACATCGCGCGCGCGCGCGAAGATACGGCACAGGCATGCATCCTCCTCAAACAGAGCTTGCAGCTTGCCTCAGAGGTCGGAGATCGCCTGGGCCTGCTCTCCACGCTCGAAACGTTCTCCTGGCTGTGCCGCCAGATCGGCCTGCCCGAACGAGCCGCGCAATTCCTCGGCACCGTCGAGGGCCTGCGCGACTGGATGCAGATTCCCCTGCCACCTACTTTTTTCGCCCGGCATGAACACGAGGTAGCCACGCTGCGCGAGACGCTGGGCGAACGCGCCTTCAACGAAAGCTGGGCCTACGGGCGCACTATGACGCTCAAACTCGCCCTCAGCATGGTGGCACGCATCTCCGTTCCCGCTCCAGACGAACCTGCTCCGGTAAAGCAACGACCCGCCTACCCGGCAGGATTGACTGCCCGCGAAGTCGATGTGCTGCACCTCGTCGCTCAGGGCCTGCCCGACGCGCGCATCGCCGAGCAACTGGTCCTCAGCCCGCGTACCGTCAATACCCATCTGCGCTCCATCTACGCTAAAATCGGCGTCTCCTCACGCAGCGCCGCCACCCGCTTCGCCTTTGAACATGGCCTTGTGGACCTCAAAAACATGCCATGAAACTACTCCATTTCCTCTTTCGTGTCCAGAATAGTTACAGTATATGAAGATTTCAAACTCTTGTATACTGTATTTGTTGAACTTTCGCTTTAGCACTAGAAGGTGGATACGATAACATGGCAAATCAGCAGCAAAACCCGCTGCCCGGAAAGCAGGGGCCAGAACTGAGCTTCCAGGGCATCAGCCCTTCACTGCGAGCTGCCGACGAGGATCAGAACAGGAAGGATGAGAAAGACTACGCCGAGTCTGATGTGGCGGAAGTCTATAAGCAGGAGAATTTCCACAGCTGGGGCCAGGTGGTGCAGTGGCTGGAGAAAAACGGGGCCAACCAGTGGCACCTGACACCAGGGGAAGCCATCCACATGGTTCACGATTTCAAGCGTCTTGAGCAGGATAACGTTCCCTTCACGCCCGACCCGAAGAAGGCGTACATGGAAGCGAAGGAACACCGCCCGCACCCGAATCAGCAGGAGATCAAGAAGCTGGAACACGAATAAGCATGTTCCGCTAAAGAGAAAGGCGGTGACGAACCTGGTTCGTCACCGCCTTTCTGCGAGCGGCCTGCTAATCCTGCCGCTTTACATAAGCGACAGGCCCACTGCCGATGGCGGCAAGCTGTGGGCTGCCAGCATTGAACGAGGTCTTGTTGAGCGTCTGCTCAATGGCAGGGATGGGAGCCGCCTGGCAGACCGAGGCCGGTTTCTGGTTGGTAGTCATGCAGATCGCGGCGGTCAGGTAGTTGGCCGTGCCGATAATGCCCTGGGCAATCGGCGAACTGGGATCTGAGAGCGCGCTGGCTATCTGCTGCCAGTTTTTGCCTTCGAGGACTTGCGGCGAATACCCCGGGCCGATCATCAGATACTGATTGCCGATATCGGTGAAGGGAATACTGCCCGTCTGATCTGTATAAGGCGGGGCATCGTACTTATTCACGATCTGTTGCTCGTCGGCGGTCGGCGTCTCAAGCGTGACATAGCCGCCGTTGCCGTCGGGCTGATTGGTCGTGGTCTCTACGGAGACAAAATCGATATAGGGACTACTGTAGCTACTGCCGTAGAACGAGAAGGTGGGCGTGCTGGCATAGACATCACTCGCCGAAGAGGTGGTAATGCTGAGATTCTTAAAGGTACCGAAGCGACTGAGCGCGACCAGCATAGACCAGCGTTGAGCGGCGCAATAGGGGCAGTATTCCGCGCCAAAGTAGAAAAATTCGGGCTTGCCGTTCGGGCCGTTGAGGGCAGGCTGGCTCGGAATGTATATCGGCTTCGTTGTCACATTGCCGATATCGACGGCCTGCAGCACCGATGGGCTGACATTCGTCACCTGGTTGACCACCTGGGTGGGAGCGGGTTTGCGCCCGTTAATAGCGATGCTCGACGATGACGAGGTGCTGGCTGGCTGCCTGGAGAGATAGAAAAAGATAGCGACAACCGCCGCGATGACAAGCAGAGCAACCGCGACCCAGATAATCGGGCTGACGGGTGGAGAAGCCTGCTTGCGCCCTCTCGTGTGGCTCTGGCTGGTGCGTGTTTTCGCCCGGTTACGCTCGGCGCTTGCCACCTGCTGTGACCGCAATGCCTCGCGTCGCTGGGCCGCCGATGTTTTCTGTCCGCCAGAGGTAGGCGACTGTGTCTTCTGGGTGGATGTTCCCTGCTTTGTCGCCGATTGCTGCCCCGCTGCCTTCTGTGTTGTCGTCGGCGTCGCTCTCTGCGCCGGGGATGATTTCCGTTTCGACTTTGCCATTGTATGATTCTCCACTGTACGTACTTCAGAGATTACTCTCCCTCATTTTACCACCACAGGCAAGTATTTCTGCCCGCAAGAAATACGTTCCCTGTGTGCGCTGTTTTCTCATTGAAGAGGAAAATAGGGCTTCTACCCGATAGACAAAAGAAACCGCATGCTATATGCTACGTTATAGTATTTGAAGGCTTTATCTGATGGATGTTTCCGGCAAGGGGTCATGTAATTTGCCTCCCCTTTGTAACTGTGTGCGTAGGCATTTTCAGAGCGCATCCACTCTCCGTGTCATGCTGAGCGCCGCGAAGCATCTGCTGGCCTGACGGGAGCGGATTCCTCAAATGCTTTGCGGCGCTCAGCATGACACGGAATGAGTAGAGCGCGAAACAGATGTGAGATAGATTGGAATAGACAGCAATTATGAATATTACCGCCTTCGCAATGAGCACGCTGGTCGAGCTGGGGGCAGTTTTCTGGGTTGGGGCGCAGTTCTGGCAACTGTTCGTGTTGCAACCGGTGGCTGAAGACGCTTCGCCGGAAACGCGATCAATCGCCAGCACGATTCAACAGCGTTTCGAGCGCCTCTTCTCGGCAGGGACGCTGCTGGTGCTGTTGCTGGCAAATCTCGGCGTGCTGGTAGCGCAGGCCCTGAACATCAGCTCTGCCAGTGGCGCAGCCTTCGATCCGGGTACGCTGGTCAAGCTGGCAACGACGGGACGCAGCGGCCGTTTCTGGATGTTGCTCGAAGCGATTCTGCTGCTAGCATTCTTTATCGCCCTGTATCTTCTGCTCAGCAGGCCGCAACGGCGGTCGCGCGCGATCAATACAGTGCTGGCGTGGGTCAATCTGCTGCTCGGCCTCGCGCTCTTTCTGGCCATGAGCCTGTCGAGCCAGACGGCAGATGTCAGGAGCAACCTGGTGGTCTTCGCCATCCCCGTTGACTGGCTGCACCTGGTAGCCTCGGCCCTCTGGGTTGGCGGGCTGATGTATATTGTCACCAGCTACCTGCCCATCCTGCACCGCCTGTCTCTACAAGAGCGTGCGCGTTCGCTCGCCACCATCCTGCCTTACAACACTCCCTGGGTCATCGTCGGTATCGTCATCCTGGCCGTGACCGGGCTGGCAAGCGCGCAGATACATTTCTACTCGTCGCAGCAACTGTTCGGCACCGTGTATGGCCGCACACTGATCGTCAAAATACTGCTCACCATCGCCCTGGTCTTCCTGAGCGCCTTCTCCATCTTCAGCCTGCTGCCGCGCCTGAAGAAAGAGACGGGCAAATACGAGCATGCCTTGCAGCGCCTGCAAGCTATTGAGGCGGCGCCAGAGCCGGTAGCAAATATGAAACGCGCCCAACCGGCAAACGACACGGGCGACGAGAGAACTGCGACCGGCAAAGGACGCACCGGTGGACTCAGGCACCAGGTCAAACTGCGCGAGGAGCGGCTGACAAAGAGAACAGGGCAATTAAGCAATTCCCTGCGCTGGGGCGCATTGCTGGGCGTGGGCATCATCGTCTGCGCCGGGCTGATGAGTGTGCTATCCGGCACGCTCGCGCCGCCCACCGCCGCTCAGCAGCCCACCAGCAAACCTGGCCCGTTCAATAAAACCGTGCAGACAGCCGACGGCAAATTTACGGTGACACTCAACGTCAATCCCAACACCTTCGGCACCAACGTCTTTACCGTCACCGTCATCGATAACAGTACGAACCAGCCGACGACCAACGTGAAAGTGACCCTGTTCACCAACATGCTGGACATGGATATGGGAACCGATACCATCCCTCTGCAACCGGACGGCAAAGGCCACTTCAGCGCGCCCGGCGAGCTGGAAATGGCGGGCAACTGGGATATTCGCATCCAGATACGCACATCTGACAACAAGCTACACGAGGGAGAGGTTAAACTGTATACGCCCTTTTAGGGTGGGAAAGCCAGCCGTCCCGTCTCCGGCTCCCAGGCCACCCGCCAGGGGTGGCCCTACTATACACGAAGCCATGCGAACTGCCCGTAGTATAGTAGGGCCACCCCTGGCGGGTGGCCTGGGGAATGTGGGTGGCCTGGGGAATGTGGGTGGCCTGCAGCGAGGCGGGACGGGGGTAGTGAAGATCATTACAACGGAGAGACGATGCAAACAGCTTTTTTTCATAGCAGCAAACGAAAGAGAATGGCCCTGTTCATATCTGGCTTGCTTGTCCTGATGGCATTTCTATTCAGTGCTTGCAGCCTCGATTCCGGAACGCAGGCCGCGCAGGGTACGCCAACACCTGTAGCGGTCAACGGCTTTGGCAGCGCGCAGAACCATGTTCACTCCCTGATAGCGCAGCCAGATTCCGTGCTGATACTGGCAACGCATTATGGCATCTTCCGGTCCGCCGACGGGGGAACAAGCTGGCAGATGGTCGCGGCAGGCCCGAATCAGCCGATGCAGGGCTTGATGGCCTACTCGCTGGTTGCCAGCCCGCTCAATCCGCAGCGCCTCTACGTGCTGACGCTGCCCGCCACCATCCCTCATGCCGGAGTGCTGGGCCTCTACACCAGCGCCGACGATGGGAAGACCTGGCAGATGGCTATTGCCACCGCCAGCGTCACCTCCAGTTCTATCTACATGGTCGCGGCAGGCAACGACACGCCGGATGAGGTCTATATCTACCTGCCCGACCTCGGCGCGCTGGGCCTGCGCGTCAGCCTGGATGACGGCAAACATTTTTCCAGCACGGGGACGCTGCCCTTCAGCAATATCCTGGGCCTGGTCGCCATTCCCAACCAGCCGGGGCACCTGCTCGTCTATGGCAGTGGCGGCATCGCCAGTAGCAGCGACGGCGGCGGACACTGGCAGCTCATCAAGGGTATTAGCGGCGAAATCTATGAGATGCACATGGCAGGGCCGCGCACTCCCATCTATGCCTCCGGCGACTCCGGCATCTACGTCTCACAGGATAGCGGCAAAACCTTTCAACTGGTAAACCAGACCTCTTACGCCGGTCTCGCGCCCTCGCCCACACAGCCACAGACGGTGTATGGCAAGACCGGCCTGACCGTCTTTCGCAGCACCGATGGCGGCCATACCTGGAAGGCGTTGCCGCATATCAGCGGCAACCTCAGCAACATGGCGGTCGACCCGGCAAATCCGGCGCAGGTCTATCTCGCGCTCTCCTACCCTACCGCCGTCTACATACTGAACGCCAGCGGGGCCGGATGGACATCGCTCACGCCGAAAGCATAGAAGAGAGGAAAAGATGGTGCATACATCGTCAAAACAGGCTTCCTCCCGCCCTGCCCTGTTTGCGCGCATAGTCGGGGGAGCATGGATCGCGCTGGCGTTGCTGCTGGCCGAGCTCGTCTTTCCGGGCCATGCCTCGGCGGATGGCGGCGCGCCCAATCTGGCCTACGTGGCGGGAACCGCGCAGGGCATCAGCGTCATCGATATCCAGCAGCAGAAAGTGACAAAGACCATTTCCGTAGCAGGCAACCCCCATACCGTCCTGCTCAGCCTGGACGGGCGTTTCCTCTACGTCTCGCAGCCGGGACTCAACCGCGTCTCCATCCTCTCAGCCAGCACGGGCCAGACCATCTGCTCGGCCACCGTCGCGGGCCAGCCATCGCTGCTCACAATTGACCCCGGAACGAACACGCTCTACGCGGCAGGCAGCGGAGCAAATAGCATCAGCGGACTCAGTGACACCACCTGCGCGCTCAAACAGACCATCACGCTGAAAAGCCCCGTCTATGGCATGATGGTAGCGGTCGTCGGCACAGGCGACAACGGCGGGACGGGCAACCAGCTCTGGGTCTCTGAAAACAACGATCTTGTCTACTACGACTCGACCGGCAAGCAGCTTGGCAGCTTTGCCATTCCGGGCGGGCCGCAATATATCACCATCCCTACCGGCTCCTTCATCTACACCACAACCCGGCAGGGCGCGGTCTACGCCGTCGATCTCAACACGCTCAAGCTGACAGGTCCGCTCATCTCCGATGGCCCGTTCGGCACGATGGATTACGACGCCGTAACCGACGAGATCTACGTCCCCAACCTGCAAAAAGAGCAGATCGAGGTTCTCGCCCCCCTGATTACGGGCGCGTCTGTGCCACACGAGCCAGCGCGCACCATTCCCCTCGGCGTCAAACCACAATCCATCGCCATTACCAGCGACGGACAACTGGGCTTTGTGGCGTTAAGCGGCGGCAACGTCGCCATGCTGGACATTCCGGGGCGGCAACTCATCAACACCATCCACGTCGGCGGCGACCCACAGTTCATCATCACGGGCCTCTACCCGCCGGTGATCGGCACCACGCCGCAGCAAGCCTCCTTCTGGACGACGGTCGCCACTGTGCTGGCCTACGTGCTGGTTGTCGCCCTCATCATCATCCCCATCCTCTTCTACCGCCGCTACAGCCGCGCCCGCACCTTTAAGATGAAGAAACGGGAATAGCGGGAGCATCGCCGGGCATGTCATGCTCTCGCTCCCGCTCAGCATGACATGCCCGAGAACGTTTTCAATACTATGCCAATCAATGCGGGAGTCGTGTTCGCGGACATGTTTTCTCTCGTGTGCTTCTTTCTGCGTTCCAAATAGGTAGAAATACTGAGGGTTTTTCTCGGTAGAAATGCTTGTTTTTTCTAAGAAACTCTGGTATATTACAACTAAGCGTTATTTTTGAAGATATCCAGTGCTTCCTGGTATCTTCGAGTTGGACAGGCAGAGCGAGAAAAGGGGGCTTGCGGCTCGTTCCGGTGTCCCTACGTGCGTTCCCTGCGTTTCCTGTGCCGGTGTCCTTTTTGTGGGGAAGAACCTGTGTGTGCTATCACAGAGGAGGATTGCGCCTTGAGCTAAGCAGTCGTGTCCATCCCGTTGTATTTGCAAAGGAGTCATGACGCCCCCGGAAAGTTTGGTCGCCTTCAGCAGAGCGTCATGAGCGGTCGTTTCCCGCATGGCTAGTATAGCATGTGGGTCAACTTTCTGTGAAGAGAAAGGAACACCCCTAGGGCTTCTGCGCGTCTGTTTCTGACCGTATCTGGTCAACATCGTCTGCGTTCTGTTCGGCGTTTGTTGCTCACCGTCCTGTTGTTATTCCTGGTTCTCTTCACAGCGCAGGTTGCCCCCTGGCCGCTCACCCATGCTCCTACCGCCTCGGCTGCCGCGCAGGGCAATCCCAATCCTCCTCTGCATCCTCCCTCCTGGCTCAAACCGACCCGCGTCAAGCCGCCGTATCTGGGAAAAACGGTCAAGCCCAGTTCCGGCGCTCCTCAGCTGGCTCCCTATCACTGGCGCGTGTCGATGTCCCCGCTCACGCTCTCCCTCACCGCGCAGGCGCAGCACGTGCTGAGCAACGATGGCCACCTGGAAGTCAGCATTGCCGCCGGAAGCGTTAGCCAGGCGCAGGTGCAGGCCGCTGGCGGCACAATCACCCTGAATATTTCCCAGGTACTGCCCGGCTCCGGCGGCCTCTCCAGCGAATTTCTCTTCTTTGGCAGCTATCAGTTGCTCTTCCGTGATGCCGCCGGTAAGCTGCTCTCGACGCTCTCGCTGGCTCATCCCCTTGTCATCAGCTTCCACCTCCTCTCCGATCAAAAGGCGCTGCTGGTGCGCGGGCAGAAAGTCTATGCCATCTGGCGTGGCGGGGACGCTTCCACCCTCACCAGCACCGTCACGCCCATCTGGAGCAATCACCCCGTCTATCCTTCCCGCCTGCTGTATGCCACCACCGATCCGGCTGGCCTGGTCTATACCATCACAACCACACTGGGGGCGACCGCCAGCGGCACAGCCAGCAACCAGCCCTTGCCTGCCAGCACCATCACCTTCGGCACGCAGGCTCCGCAGGCCAACTGGGGCAGCCCGCAGGCCTCCCAGGTTGATCTCAACTCCGGCGGCCTCATGTATTCCTATCCTTTCGATCTCCCCCCTGGCTCTGGTGGCTTGACTCCACCGCTGACCATGACCTACACCAGTGGCTCGGTGGCTGAGAGCCATAACCTGCAAGCCGCCTCGCCCTGGGTGGGCGAGGGCTGGAACCTCTCGCTCGGCTCCATCAGTTGGGCGCAGGAAAACGTCACCCCTGGCACGACCAACCGGCTGGAAAATGTCTGGACCATCACCGATGCCACCGGAATCAGTGGGCAACTCATCCCGCCGGACCTCAAAGCCTCCACTGGCGATCCAATTTATCCCTCCAGCTTTTCCTCGCCCTACATCTGGCATACCGCCCCGGAAAGCCACGCCAAAGTCAACGAATTTCTTGATAGCAGCGGCTTCCCCTGCTGGCGCGTGCATACGCCCAACGGCCTGATCGAGGAATTTGGCTGCACCTCCGACTCCCGCCATACTTACATCGATAGCTCGGGGGTCACGGTGGTCTGGCGCTGGGACCTGGACCTCATCATTGACCGCTACGGCAACCAGATTCACGTCACCTACCAGGATCATACCAATAGCGATGGCTCGGTGCGCGATGCCGTGCTTTCCACCATTGAATACGATGATCCCAACTGCCATAATGCCAGCAGCAGTTGCTCCAGCTGGAATCCGCAGGTCAAACTCATCTTTGATGCCAGCCGCATCATTCCCAACAGCCAGATCACCAATCCCAGTTCCCCCTGCCTCAACTGGGCTGGCACCAATTACTATCGCTGTGATGACCCGGTTGATCTCTCCGGCTCTGGCGGCCTGCCGGTGCCGAAGGTTCTCAATACCTTTGCCCTGAAAGATCTCAAAGTCGAAGTGCAGGGCAATCTCTTGCGCGAATATGTCTTCTATTACGACCAGAACAAACCTCAAACGATCACCGACCCGGTCTCGGGGCAGAGCGAGAGCATTGCCGGCTATCTCATTCTGACAAAGATCGTCGAGGAAGGCACCAACGGCAATACCGTCGCCTCACCCTCGGCTCCGCCGGTGGTCAATCTGAGCTATATCTCGCGCAACGAACACTACGAAGACCTCTACCGGCTGGCCACGCCCACCAATAACTGCAGCCCGGCTGGCTGGTCGCCGAAAGATGGCAATGGCAACTGCTACCTGTGGTCGCGCACCTACAGCACCTATTTCCTCTCCACCATCGATAACGGGCGCGGCTGGCATGAGAACATTACCTGGGTGGAGGCGCGCAACAACACGCAGGGTGTCGACAGCGGAGCCATCAATGATCCCACCACCTGCGACGGGCAGGAGACCTCAACCGACAAGTGTGGCCGCGCCGACGACCAGAGCTGGAGCCGCCTGGTCGTCAAACAGATCGATGCCTATACCACCTCCAGCACCACACCCTCCTCCACCTGGCAGTACCAGTATTACCTGCAACAGAATCTGCCCGCCAACTTTCCCGGCACGGCCTGCTCCAGCTGTCACCAGGGCTTCACCTGGGGCAATCAAAATGATGCCGACTACGCCGATTACTACAACGGCCAGTTCATGAGTTTCTACCAGGTGGAAGTGACACAGCCCGACGGCTCCTACCAGTTGCATACCTATGCCGGGACACCGGGCTGGGGACTGGCCGACAGCAGCATCACCTGCTATCTGCCTGCTCCGCAAACCTGCTCGGTGGCTTCCTATTTTAACGATACTTCCAGCAATGTGCTGGCGGCGACCCTGGCCGGTCACGAGCAGGAAGAAGACGATTACGACAGCAGCGGCAAACTCTTGCAGGTGCAGAGCTGGATTTCCGCCCATAACTGCCCACCTACCGGGGTGGCCACCAGTCAAAATTCGGGCGGGTCATCTTCTGATCCCGGCGGCAGCCAGCTCATCAGCGAACTGGACGAAAACAACCCGGTGGTGGTCTGCGACCCGCGCGTGACCCACGAGGATCTCTACCTGGTCGATGGCGTCACCGACATCAACGGCTACCTGTCCGATGCCAGGGTTGTCCACAAGCATATTGACTACCAGCACGACACGGACGATCAGGGCGTCTCGGCCTACGACTATGGCAACACCACCAACATCGCCCTCAGCGGCAACGATCTGGGCAGCACCGACTTCATCACGCACCAGACCTTCTACCCGCACGATGATATCAGCAATGGCATCTACCTGACCGACCTGCCCGCCATCGTGCAGACCCAGAACGGCACCAACTCCCAGAGTGGCACGCCCGTTGCTTGCAGCCAGTTCATCTATGGGGCCAACAGCAGTGTGACTGCGGCCCCAACGCTGCCCGGGGCGACCCAATCGCAGGCGTATACCGTTGCCGGTTCGGGCGGCTGCACAGGTAGTTCCAATCTGATTACCACCCACGCCAGCTATGATGCCAGTGGCAATCCGATCACCACCATCGACGGAGATAATCACCTGGGCTGCACCAGCGGCTCAAACACCTATAGCACCTGCGCCACCTATGATACGCTGGCGGCCCATATCGTCAAGGTTGTCAACGCGAAAAATCAGCAGGTCAGTTCCGCCTATGATAGTAGCGCCAGCGGGGGCTTCGGCGAATGGCTCACCTCCCAGACCGATGCCAACGGGCAGGTGACCAGCTATCAATACGACGTGCTGGGCCGTTTGACGGCGGTCATTCGCCCCGGTGACAGCAGCAGCAACCCGACCATCAGCTATACCTACATCAATAACTGCACCAACGGGGGCACCGGCCCCTGTCTGGAATTGGATACGGCGGTGCGCTATACCGTCGGTGGGCCAACGTCCACCACGCAGCAGTGGTTTGATGGCTGGGGCCACCTGGTGGAGACGCAGCAGCCAGGTCCCAGCAGCGGGCAGGCGATCCTCACCTACACCGTCTATGACGGCATGGGCCGGCCAACCACCCAGAGCCTGCCGTACTCCGTCAGCAGCGGGCAGGGCTATCTTGCTCCCGACCTGACCAGGGCGCGCACCGTCACCAGCTATGACGGGCTGGGCCGCTCGCTGGGAACGGTGACCTACAGCGATGCCACCACCATCGTGCTGGAAACCAGCATCAGCTATACCGTCGCCCAGGGCGTGAGCAGCATCAGCAGCGAGAGCAGCAATGCTTACGAGCAAACCATCACCCTCGACGCCTACAACCACCAGAGTATCACCTACACCGATGCGCTGGGCCGAATGCGCTACAGCCAGCTCTTTAGCGGCACCGCCAGCCCCTACAGCGTGGTGCGCACCGTCAGCTACAGCTACGATGTGCTCGGCGATGTCACGCAGACGCAGACCTACGATAGTACGGGCACCGTGCAGGCCAGCTACAGCGCCACCTACGACGCGCTCAAGCGACTGACCGGCTTCAACGACGCTGATCTGGGTTCCTGCACCAACAGCAACATGCCCGCCTCCTGTAGCAGCAGCAGCGACACCGCCTGGAAATTCACCTATGATGCCGATAACAATCAACTGAGCCAGACCGATGCGCGCAAGCAGAGCACCTATACCAGCTACGATGCGCTGGATCGCCCGCTCTGTCGCGGCACCAGTTCCTCGCAAGTCAATCCCTGCCAGAGCAGCGCCTACGCGCAATACTTCTACGATAGCTACGACACCAGCAGCAACCCCGGCCTCAGTTTCCCCTCCGGCTGTGTGGCTCCCACGGGCAGTTACGCCTCCGATCCCATCGGCCATGTCACCGCCGAAGCCTTCAGCAGCAGCGCGGGCAGCGGCTGGCGCTGCTCCGGCTACGACCAGCGCGGCCAGCTGGACCAGAGCAGCCTTTCCGTCACCGCCGATAGCACCACTACCGTCCAGACCATGAACATGGCCTACAATGACCAGGGCGAACTGACGCAGCTAGTCTACGGCGGCAGCACCCCGGAAACCGTCACCTCCACCTACGACGTCAACGGCTACTTCCAGTCGGCCTACTTCGGCACGCCCTCCACCCCCGATCCCGTCAATTTCCTGGTGGGTCAGGCCAGCTACACCAGCTGGGGTGGGCTTTCCGGCCTGGCCCTCGGCGGCTCCGGCCCCAAGAACAGCGTTCCCACGCCCCTCTTCAGCACCAGCTACAGCTATGACGGCATCCAGCGCCTGCAAACGAGCAGCGCCACGTTGGGCAGCCAGACCTTCTGGAACCAGACGCGCACCTACGATAACGTGGGCAATATCCTGCAACTCAACACCACCATTCCCACCCTGAGCGGCGGCACGAAAATCGATAATCAAAGCTTCTGCTACGATGCCCTCGACCGGCTGATGTGGGCCGGCGACACGGGAACGCCAACGGGAGGCGATCACTGCGGCAACGCGCCCGGCGGAACCACCATCAGCAGCACCTACCAGCAAAGCTTCAGCTACGACAGCCTGGATCGCATGACCAGCGGCCCGATGGGCACAGTGAGCTACAGCAATGGGCACGTGCATGCCGCCAACACCCTGAGCAGCATTCCCAACAAGTACGCTACCTACGACGACATGGGCAACATGACCTGCCGCAACGTCGACACCACCACGGCCCACGCCTGTGGTGGCAGCAACCCGACCGGGGCCATCATGACCTACGACAACGAAGGCCGTCTCGCTACCTGGACGGCCCCCAACGGTACCACCGCCACGGATAGCTTCCTCTACGACAACGAAGGCAACCGCGTCCTGCAGCGCACCAGCGACAGCAACGGCATCACCGACACCATCACCTTTGATGGCTTTACCGAAACCGTCATCAATGGCAGTACGACCACAATCACGAAATACTACAGCGCCGCCGGGCAGCGTCTCGCCATGCGGCAGGGTAACACGCTCTCCTACCTGCTTTCCGATGAACTGGGCAGCACCACCATCGCGCTTTCCAGCACGGGCAGCGTCACTGCCGTCCAGTTGTTCGCCCCCTATGGCAACACGCGCTATAGCAAAGGCACGATGCCCACCGACTACAACTTCACCGGCCAGCGCCTGGACAGCGAAACTGGCCTGCTCTACTTCGGCGCTCGCTACTACGACCCGCTCAGCGGTCGCTTCACGCAAGCCGATCTCGTGCAAAACAACGCCGAAGGCATGGATCCCTATGCCTATGTGGGCGAGAACCCGGAGAGCCGCACGGACCCGACAGGCCACTACTATAGCAATGGCACCCCCATCACGCAGCAGGGAGGTGCCATCGGCTATGTGGGCAACGGGA
>CADDYT010000009.1 GCA_902810755.1 Chloroflexota bacterium | reverse complement strand
GAAAAAGTCTCTCGGATGTATCATGCTGAATGAAGCGAAGCATGACACGTCCGAGTCCGTTTTCAATGATGTGCCGGTACCCTGCTGAGGGGTACCGGCTGTATGCGAAAGAAAATCGTATTTACATGGTTGTCCAGCCAACGGTTGCCAGTTGCGTACCGGTGATGGAGGCGAAGACGGTGGGCGAGCCGCCACTGAGCGAGCCGTATTCCAGCGTGTAGGTGCTGGTGGTAGTGCCGGTGACGATTTGCAGCGCGTACTTCGTGCCATCACGCGAGATGTTTGACCAGGGGAACTGCGTGAACTGATTGAACTGGCCTGACGGGGTCAGATGCAGCGGATTAGAGCCGTCTGTTCCCACGCGCCAGACGCCGTTCTGGCTGGTATTGCTCGATGTGTTGCCAACGGTGAAGAGCAGCGTGCTGGTGGTGACGGCGCGCAGGCTGGTGAACGCCTGATTCTGGTTGACGTAAACGTAGGTATATGAATCGCCGCCGGTGGGTGGATGGCTCACAATGACGCCGGGGCCGCAGCAGGGAGTGGCGCCGGGGCCATTATTGAACTTCGCGGTACACTGGCTGGTGAACAGGCTCTTGCCATCAAAGCTGCTGTCGAAATCCCAGCAGAACGGCGTAGACGGAGTCGCATCGAAAGCGACCTGAAGATTGTTCGGATTCTGGTTGGGGCCTTTGCTGGTATCGAGAACGACCAGCGTCTCAGGCGGGCCATCGGGCAGCTCTTTCGCCAGGTAGGCGCGGGTGGTATCCAGCCAGGTGCGCGGGTGCAGGGTGAGGCCGCCCGAAAACGAAACTTCCACTTGCAGACTGCCGGTTGCCAGAGTCAACAGGTAGATGTGATTGGAGTCCGAAAACACGGCAAGCTTCTGATCGGTGGACCACTGCACCTCTCCAGGCGCGCCACAGTAAAGCGTTTGCAGGTACTTTCCGTCCATGCGTACCAGTTGCAATTTGTTCTGCGTCGCTCCTGCTGGCTGCGCGACGAACATCAGCCACTGCCCATCTGCAGAAACCTGGGCGTCAGAGATGTAGGTATTGCTGAGATTGACAACCGCAACTTTAGAGCCGGTCACCACATCATAGCGTTTCAAAGTGGCGAGGGATGTCGTTCCCTGCTGATTGACGATGTAGACAATGTTCGGGTGCGTGCCGAGTGTCAGCGAGGGCATAACGGCAGCATTGGCAGTGCCTGAAGCGGGACAATTCGTTGAGATGGCTGATCGCGGCGCAGGCGTCGGCACGCTGGCGTTTGCCTGCGATGCTGGCAGAACAGCGGCGAACAGGAAGACGAGACAGCCTATCAAAACAAACGTCAATGTGTGTGCGGCACGAGACATAGCAGGAGTATGCATACAGGTTCCTCCTTTTGCAAGGGTTCCTTAAAGCATGGGTAGAGATGCTTGCTCTCAAATCACCTTTAGCTTTGCGCAGTTTGGATACCGTTGGCTCCTCCTTTTCCTCCGCTTCCTGCAAGTGCGAAAGAGGGCCTCATTGCGGCTCAGAAAAGGAGTTTGCCAACGGTATCAATACTATCAAGACAGACCGACAGGGAGGAAAGCGTACCAGCCAAAGGTGGGCCGACCTTCAAAACGATCTCCGCTAAAGGTTCCGGCCATCGTATTGGGCGTGCTACCTGTCGGATTATCAAACAGGTAGCCTGAAAAGGTCTGGATTTCTCCATCGGGCAGGGTGCGTGTAAAGTTGATCTGTCCATTGGGATCATTCCATGTAGCCTGTTGAAGCGGAAGTTGCCCGTTGCTATCCTCCATCCAACCATGCACGATCCCTCTGCTATCTACAAAGCGGATAACGAGTGTTGCCGGGAAGCCATTGCCGATTATGCTCCAGGACCCGGAGGCGAGATTGACGATCACAGCCGAGGCCCGGCATTCTTCCAACTGCTTACTGGCTGCATCCAGTTTCTTCTCAAGCTCATCAATAAGAGGTTGATTTCTTGGCTTCTGCGCCAGTGCATCCTGGAGGTCTTGTTGAATGGTTTCCACTTCCCTTATATCGTAATTGCACAGTACGCTTGACATAACCGTCTCCTTCCATGTCGGTATGAGCGTAATTTGCTCCTGGCAGAGCCATTGTAAAGGCTAATGCGCTTTCTTTTCGTTTTCCCGCCAGGTACTTCTGCTCAAAGTCTACTTACCGGCAGACAATATTACATCGCCTGAACGGGGTAATTTATGCTTGCTCTAAAGCTTGCTTTGTGACGACCAGATCGCCTGTACAGGTGATAACTCTGCTTCAAGTAAGCTGGTGTTCCACGGCATAGCGGATGATAGCCCCGCGTGTGGAGACGCCAAGCTTGCTCAGGATCGAACGCACATGGCTGTGGACGGTGTGTGGGCTGAGGACGAGTTGTTCGGCGATCTGCGCGTTGGTGAGACCCTGCGCGACAAGGCGGATCACTTCCACCTCACGCGCCGTCAGGTCGTTCGGGTAGGGGAGATGCGTTCGTGTTGGTGGCTGCAAAGGGATGGCCGGAGCAGGCTCAACCTCGCGCGCCGCGATGGCCTGCTCCGGGGAGATACCGCGTCCTTGCGCCCACGCGCTCGCAAAAGCCTCTTCGTCCAGTTGCGTGCGTGCCGCGCTGACCGAATGTTCGTAGCCGGTACGGCTGCTGGCCGGGATAGGAACGCCCATACTCTCGCGCAGCTTCTCGGCTGCGCCCCAGAGCCGTGCAGCCCATAGCGGCTCCCCCTGTGCTGCCACCACGCCTGCCAATCCCTCCAGGCCGGAAGCGATGTTCAGCCTGTGGCCAATACTTAATGCCAGGCTCTCCTCGTAAAGGGCGCGCGCTTTCGTATAGTCACCCTGTATGGCGACGGCTTTTGCCAGCGCCATAAGTGTCTGGGCGATGCGCTGCCGGTCTCCCAGTTCGCGGTAGAGCGCGAGGCTCTCCTCTAGCTGTGCCTGCGCGCCCCGCAGAACGCCCTGGCTGAGGTCTAGCTGGCCTGAGAGCGAGTAGTAGCAGGCAATGCAATCCCTGTCGCCCACCTCTCGACACAGAATCAGCCCTTGCTCAAGCCGGGAACGAATCTTTTCTGGATCACTTTGAGAAACGAAGAGCGCCTCCGCCAGTTGGAGATGGGAAAGGGCCATACCCCTCTTATTGCCCATGTTTGTGAAGAGGGCAAGGCATTCTTCAAACAGCACCGGCGCCCTGACATACGCGCCCTGAATGGTGACAAGCCCGGCCAGGCTGTAGAGTGTGTAGGCGGCGCTGGCTTCATCGCCTGTCTGCCTGAAAATTGCCAGCGCCTCTTCCAGATGCGAACGCGCTGCAGAAAAGTTTCCCCGCAGCCAGCAGACCTGTCCCAGCAGGTAGAGCGCGTTGGCAATACCCCTGGCCTCTGCTGTTTGCCGACACAGTGCGAGACTCTTGCGGGCCAGTTCCTCAGCACGGTCGCTATCGCCCTGAATGTTGGCCAGCGTGGCAGCCGTTACCAGTGCCTTCGCACGCAGCGTTCCTGCTATCTCCTCACTTTTCGTCAGAGCGTGTTCCAGAAGAGCGCGCCCTTCGCTATAGTGGCCGCGAATCAGCCAGAAGCGGTGCAATGCCGTTGCCAGGCGCAGGGCCATTTCTTTGTGGTGTATTTCTTCCTGTTCCAACAGCCAGGAGCAGGCCGCGCGCAGGTTATCATACTCGCGTTCCAGGCGTGCTAGCCATGTTCCCTGCAAGGGGCCGAGCAGTTCGGGTTCGGCCTGCTCCGCCAGCCGCAGGTAGCAGGCGGCATGGGCCTGCCGCGTCGTCTCCAGTTCCCCGCTTTCGGCCAGCACTTCCAGGCCATACTCGCGAATCGTCTCCAGCATGAGAAAGCGCGGCTCTTCGTCTCCCCCGCCTACCTGCTCAGCCGGGAGTAGCAGACTCTTGTCGAGCAGTGAGTTGATTCCGTCGAAGATTGGCGGCACTGTATCTTCAAAAGCGTTGGCGACGGCCTCAGCAGCTTCGAGCGTGTAGCCGCCGCAAAAGACGGCCAGCCGCCGGAAGAGGCGCTGCTCCTGCGGCTGCAACAGATCATAGCTCCATTGAATGGTATCGCGCAGCGTTTGATGTCGCTTATGCACATCTCGCGCTCCCTGTGTCAGTACCTGTAATCGATGCTCTAAGCGGGCCAGCAGAGCCTGTGGCGAGAGCAATTTCACGCGGGTAGCCGCCAGTTCGAGGGCCAGAGGGAGGCCATCCAGGCAAACGCAGATGGCGGCAATGGTAGGCGCGTTGGCCTGCGTCATCTGAAAATCCGGCCTGACGGACTGCACGCGCTGGATAAAGAGATCAACCGCCGCGAATTCGCACAGGGCCTCGTTTTCCGGGAGATGTTTGAGATCAGGAAGCGTCAGAGGGCGCAGGAGCAGCTCTTGCTCGCCGCGCAACCGCAGCACCTCGCGACTGGTGACCAGGCACTTGAGAAAAGGGCAGGCTTCGAGCAATGCTGTGAGTATCGGCACTGCCTCCATCACCTGCTCAAAATTATCGAGGAAGAGCAGCAAGTGCTGTTCATGCAGGTAGACTTTGAGGTGGGCAAGAAGAGATTGATCGCCAGCCTCGCGCAGCCCAAGCGTCTGCGCAATAGCCGGTACAACCAGAGCAGGGTCACTGACGGAGGCAAGCGAGACAAAGCAGGCCCCATCGGCAAAATCGTTGAGCAAATCCGTCGCGACCTGCAAGCCCAGGCGCGTCTTGCCGATGCCCCCTGTCCCTGTAATGGTCAGGAGACGTATTTCTGCGCGTCGCAGCAGTGTCACCGCCGACGCGACCTCCTGTTCCCTGCCCACCAGCGAGTTGAGTTGCGCCGGGAGGTTGTGAGACCTGTGGAGCAGGCGATAGCTACGCAGGCGTTGTCTCGCACGATCCGCCATCCTCGCACCTTCTTCCGGGAAGTTCAGACTGGATGCACTAACCGATCATCCGATCAACTGATGTAACGCGGAAAGCCCTTGTGCCGAAGAAGTCATACATACCCGTAAATTAAACGTTGTTTCTTATGTAAATTTGCGCGTGGAGAAGCCGATAACTGGCGATAGGACAGCATCAGCCACAGACATGCATGCCACTACAAACCGGTCGAGATGTGTCATGCTGAGTGAAGCGAAGCATCTGTGGAAACTACTTGCTCCGCGTGCTTGCCTCAGGTGCTTTGCTTCACCCGGCATGATACGTCCGCGAGGGAGCTTACCAGTTTTGTTTGTTCAAATCCATAACAGGATATTCCCATTGTATCTTTGAGGGAGTATAACGCACGAAGAGAGAAAAAACTGTGAGATAGCTCACATGTTGACATGTCCTCTCTCTCACCCTACAATGAAGTTGACTGGTTGATAGAGCCTATCTCTGAACATGTTCTCTGTCTGGACGAAGCAAGGGAGATACTATGCCGCGTTGTCTGAATCCACGCTGTGGGGCGAATAATCCGGTGGGGAGGGCGGTGTGTGGGAATTGCGAGTGTTTGCTGCCAGGGGCGGTGGTGGCGGGCCGCTATCGCATTGAGGCCCTGCTGGGGCTGGGCGGCATGGGCGCGGTCTACCAGGCGGATGACACCTTCGAGATGCAGAAGGTGGCGCTGAAGGTGATCTCGACGCTGAGCAATAACGTGGATGTGCAGACGGCGCAGGAACGGTTTCGCCGCGAGGCTCGTTATGCCCACGAGCTAAAACATAAGAATATTGTGCCGGTGCTGAACTTCGGGCAGGATGGCACGCTGCTCTATCTGGCGATGGCGCTGGTGACGGGCGGCACGCTCAAAGCCCTGTTGAAAAATGAGCGTCCGCTACCGACGGAGCAGGCGCGGCTCTACCTGAACGATATTGCGGAGGCCATCGACGCTGTTCACGCGCACCCACGCCAGATCGTTCACCGCGACATCAAGCCCTCGAACCTGCTCATTCATCAGGATGACGGGCGGCTGGTGCTGGCCGATTTTGGCATTGCCCGCGCCATGCAGAAAGAATCGGCGCTGACGCAGCGCGGCTGGGCGGTTGGCACGGAACATTATATCGCCCCGGAGCAGGAGGCAGGCAACGCTGAACCGGCCAGCGATATCTATTCGATGGGCGTGGTCGCCTACCAGATGTTTACCGGCCTGCTGCCCTTTCAGGCGGTGGTGCGCTATCGCGTCAGCGAGATTCCCCTGCCGAGCAAGATCAATCCGGCCCTGCCCGCCGCGCTTGATCCTGTCATCATGCGGGCGATGGAAACAGAACCGGCGAAACGCTACCCCTCGGCGCGCGCCTTCGCCGATGCCGTCAATGGCGCGCTCAATACCGGTCCCGCTTTCCCCGCCGTTCCGCCTACGCCGTCGCTTTCGGATATGCCGACGCTGCCGATCACTTCGGCGGCGTTACCGGCCCTGTTGCAGGCAGTACAGGCGCCGCTGAACAATGCCAGCATTATGGTGCGGCTCATCGTGCCTGAGAACCCGTGCAGCGCCTGCGGGCAGGAGAACCGCAATAACTCCCGCTTCTGCCGTCGCTGCGGCCATCCACTCAACGATACCGCGCCGCTCGTAACCGAGGGCTGCCAGGTGGGTTACGTCAGCGATCCGGGTCGGCGGCACGTCTCGGAGATCAATGAGGACATGTTGCTGGTAGTGCAGGGACTGTGCGCCAATCTCGCGCCGCCGCCGCGCCCCTATGGCCTCTTTGCCGTTGCCGATGGGCTGCGTCGCACCGGCAAGACCGCCAGCGGACACGAGGCGAGCCGTTTAGCCATCGAGACGGTGGCCGATATGCTACCGCCGCAGCTCTCCACGCCCCTGCCACCTGGCTCGTCCCAACTCTCGTTCAGATCAGGCGCCGCCGGAAACCTGTCCGCTCGAAAAGCTGCTGCCAGCGCCCCGCAGGATGCTCTGCTGATCGAGCAGTGGCTGCGCGAGTGCGTGCGCCGCGCCAACCAGGTGATTTACCACTGCAACACCGATTACGATATCGATATGGCAAGCACGCTGGCGGTGGCCCTCGTCTACAAATATCACCTCTATGTGGCGAATGTTGGGGATTGCCGCGTCTATCACTATCGCGGCGGCCAGGGTTTGCAGCTCATCACGAAAGATCACACGCTGGCCGCCAATCTGGTGGAGGCGCAGCTGTTCACGCCCGACGAACTCTATAAGAGCGCGAAACGCAACCTGCACTATCGCTATCTCGGCCAGTCCACCCCTGTGCAGGTTGACTTCTTCCAGCAGGAAGTCAAAGCCGGTGATCTTATCCTGCTCTGCTCCGACGGCCTCTGGCACATGCTGCGCGACGAGCGACTGCAAGAGCTGCTCGCGCAGGGCCAGCACGACGACCCGCAAAAGCTGGCCCGTACCCTCGTCGATGCCGCCAATATCGCGGGCGGTGAGGGCAACGTGAGCGCGATTGTCGTGAAGATGCAGTGAGTTATTCCGCCGTCAGCAGCCAGCAGCGCAGCAATTCCGCCACGCTCCATGCCTGGGCGAAGCAGCCGCCGGGCGTGTAGGGCGGCTCCGGCTCCGCCACCTCGCTGATCGTTCCCAGACAGGCCACCCACAGGTGATGAATCAGCGGCTCCAGCAGGGGGAGCAGCGCGGCACGATTGTTGTTCAAATAGAGATGAACGTCGATATATGGGCCGATGAGCCAGGGCCAGACCGTACCTTGATGGTAGGCGCTGTCGCGCTGGACGCGATCCCCGTTGAAATGGTTGTGGTATTCGGGATCGGTGGGACTCAGGCTGCGTAGCCCCATCGGCGTCAGCAGGTGTGCAGTCACTTGCCGGAACATGCTGCGCGTCTGCTCTTCAGAAAGCAGGTTGTGCGTCAGCGAGGCCGCGAAGAGCTGGTTGGGACGCAGCGATGTATCGTTCTGGCCCGCGACTCCATCCACATCCACGACATCGTAGAGATAGCCCCCGGCCTCGTACCAGAAACGGGCGGCGAAGTTCTGGCTGACCTGAGAACGCAACTGACTGTACTGTGTCGCGTCGGTCGAAAGATGCACCGCCCAGGATTCCATATATGTCAGCGCACAGTACCAGAGCGCGTTGACCTCGACCGGCTTGCCCCGGCGCGGCGTCACCACGCGCTCATCCACCTTCGCGTCCATCCATGTCAGCTGCACCCCCGGCGCGCCCGCTCGTAGCAGCCCATCGGCAGGATCAACGCCGATACCATAATCTGTTCCCTTAACATGCCACTGAATGATGTTGGATAGCACGGGGAAGAGTTCTTTCAACAGCGTCCAGTCGCCTGTTGCCGAGAGGTAGCTGTGGATGGCGTGGAACATCCAGAGCGTGGCATCGGTAGCGTTGTATTCGGGCGGCGCGCCGCCATCGGGGAAACGATTAGGGATCAGGCCATCGTGGGTGAAAGAGGCGAAAGCTTTGAGCAGGCCGCGCGCCTCGCTGTAGCGGCCCGTGGAGAGCATCAGGCCGGGCAGGGAGATCATGCTGTCGCGTCCCCAGTCGGTGAACCAGGGATAGCCGGCGATGATCGTCTTGCGGTCGGGCGAGAGGCGCAGCGCCTGCTTGCCCTCATTGCCATTGGCGTAGTCTGGCCGCGCGACGATGAACTCGTCGGCGGCGACGACCAGTCGCGCCTGCACCGGATCGTGCAAGGGCAGCTTGCTGATTGTGGGTGCTGCTGCGGTCAACAGTTGTTTGATACGCAGATGGTGGCGTAAGAGGGCCTGCGCCACCAGCTCCTCGTGCTGCGGCCCGCCAAACTCGGCGGCAAGATCGCCTTGCGCGCTCAAGACCAGCGTGACGCGCTGGCCCGGCGCTATCTGGATGTGGAAAATGCCGGGCTGGTAGACATCTTCCGTGTCGGGCAGCCCGCGCTCGCTATCGCGCACGTGGAAGACATGCCAGTACCAGTAGCCGGTAGGGGTGAAGGTGGCAGTCGGCCCGGCGATAATGTAGATCAGCGGCGCCCCCTCGTAGGCGCGCATTCGATAGCGACTGCCCTCGTGATCGATCAGGAAACGCCAGTCCTGCGCTCCCTGCGTTGTGGCGTGATAGTCGCGTGAGAGACAGAAGGGCAGGAGATTGAGCGTCAGCGGCTGCGTATTTTTTTCGCTCTCCTCGTCCAGCGAGCCTTGCAGCATATACTGCACATAGGTAGTGTTCTGTCCGTACTCCATCCAGATGCGTTTCTCCAGCGTGAGCGTCTCAGAGAGGCGATAGATGAAATAGGGGATATCGCCTTCAAGGCCGACCCGTTCGAGATACTGGTACCCCTGCGGGTCGACGGTGCCATCTTTATACTTATTGACGCCCAGTTTGCGAGTTTGTCCATCCGGCAGCGTCACTTCCTCGTCGATTTTGGTCACCAGCACAGTGCGCTCGACCGGCGGTTGTAGCGCGGCCACGAGCAGGCCATGATAGCTGCGCGTCGTTGCCCCGTTAATGGCCCCGGCTCCATAGCCGCCCAGCCCGTTCGTCACCAGCCACTCATGATCGAAGCCCTCACGCAGGTTCTGGCAAATTTCCGGGCCAACATAGAGATTCCAGGCATTGGTGGGCGCGCGATTCATGGTTTCCGCATCATGCTCGATAATCATAGCCGTCATCCTTCCGCTCTCAGTCCTTTCCAGTCTATGAATGCGCTCCTGCCCTGCTTCTCCACTCCGCCGCCGCAGGCCAGCCGCCAGGGGTGGCCCCAGAGGCGTTCATTTCAGGCCGCCGCAGGCCAGCCGCGCAGGCCAGCCGCCGCGCAGGCCACCCGCAAGGGGTGGCCCTACTATATACGCCTCGTTCTCCACCCGCCATCGCTCCCGTTGGCCCGCTTTGCGAGCGCATCGTATATAGTAGGGGTACCCCTTGCGGGTACCCTGTCACGTGGTACCCTGTTACATGGTACCCCTTGCGGGTACCCTGTCGCGGGTGTCCCTTGCGGCTACCCCTTGCGGGTACCCTGTCGCGGGTGTCCCTTGCGGCTACCTCTTGCGGGTACCCTGTTGCGGGGTGTCCCTTGCGGCTACCCTGGCACAGAGTGGCTGTCGATGGCTGCGGTGGTTATCCGCTATGCCTCGATAGCCGCTTTCATGCGCCCTAGAGCGGTGGCCAGCCGCTCGTCGGGCGCGGTGATTGAGATACGCACATAGCCTTCGCCCGCGTCGCCAAAGTTGGTGCCGGGGGTAATGAAGACGCCGGTTTTATCAAAGAGCCAGTCGGTGAAGGCCCGTGAACGGAAGCCGCGCGGCACGGCTGCCCAGACATAGAGGCCGGCCTTCGACTGCGCCGCCCGCATGCCGATGGCATTACAGCCCTCTACCACAATATCACGACGGTGGCGATAGATGGCGTTGCGCTGCTCGATCCACGTCTGCGGCAGGTGCAGGGCTTCGATGGCGGCATACTGGATGGGCCGGAAGATGCCGCTATCGATATTGCTCTTCAAGCGGCCCACCGCGTCGACCAGTTCGGCATTGCCGACCAGCATGCCGATCCGAAAGCCTGCCATATTATACGTCTTACTCAGCGAATGCAGTTCAACGGCGACATCCATTGCCCCCGGAATCTGCAAGATGCTCATAGGGCGGAAATCGTCGAAGTAGACCTCGGCATAGGCCATGTCATGCACAATGACGAGATTGTGCTGCCGGGCAAACTCCACGGCTTGCTCGAAAAAGCTGCGCGGGGCGCAGGCAGCCGTCGGGTTGTTGGGATAGTTGAGCCAGAGCAGCCGCGCCTTTGCCAGCGCGCCAGTAGGGATAGAGGTCAGATCGGGCAGATAGCCGTTCTCCTCGCGCAGAGGCAGCAGATATGGCTGCGCGCCCACGCTGGTGCTGCCCGTGACATAGACGGGATAGTACGGGTCGGGGATCAGCGAGACATCGCCAGGGTTGAGGACAGCCGAGGCCACGTAGGCCAGCCCCTCTTTGGAACCCAGCAGCGGCAAAATATCGCGTTCCGGCGTCAGTTGCACGCCGAAACGCTGCTCAAACCAGTCTGCAATCGCTTCATGTAGCGCCCGCATACCCCGATACTCCGGGTAGCGCGTGTTTTCGGGGTCATGTAATGTCTCGCACAGGCGATCAATCACCGCCTGCGGCGCTGGCAGATCGGGATCGCCCATCGACAGGCTAATCACATCCACGCCAGCCGCCTTCCGCTCGGCGATCTTCTTTTTCGCATCGGCAAAGTGGTACGGTGGCAAGTTCGTAATCAAGTTGGATAACTGCACAATTTGCTCCTGAAAAGAGATGTTGGAAGCCTGAAACTTCCCACCCATTATTATACATCTCTTTTCAGTGCCACTGCTTGCAAGATACCCCTTATTCAGCAGGTTCGGCCTCGTACCAGTTTTTGCCGACTTTGAGTTCGACTTTGATGGGGACATCCAGCTTATAGACGCCTTCCATCAGCGACGTGACGAGGCGTTTGGTGCGCTCAAGCTCCTCAACGGGAACCTCGAAGACCAGTTCGTCATGTACCTGCAAGATCATGCGTGCCTTCAATCCGTTGGCTTTGAGGGCGTGCTGGATGCGAATCATAGCAATCTTAATCAGGTCGGCGTTGGCCCCCTGAATGGGCATGTTGATCGCTTCACGTTCGAGCGCCTGCCGCTCGGTCACGGGCAGCGAGAGCATATCGGGGAAGAAACGCTTGCGCCCGAACAGCGTATTCACATAGCCCTGCGTGCGGGCCTGGTTGAGCGTCTGATCCACGTAGTTCTTGATCGATGGGAAGGTCTCGTGATAGTGCTTGATGAAACTTGACGCTTCCTGATTGCTCATGCCCGTGATCTGCGCCAGCCCGAAAGCCGATTGCCCGTAGAGAACGGCGTAGACAACGGTTTTCGCCAGCCTGCGCTGATCCTTCGTCACCTGCGAGACGGGGACGCCAAAGAGCGTTGAGGCCGTGATGGTGTGAATATCCTCACCTTTGCTGAAGGCTTCGACCAGGCGCGGCTCGTGTGTGATATGTGCCAGGATACGCAGCTCGAACTGCGAATAGTCGGCGGTCAGCAGCACGTAGCTGGGATCGGCGACGAAGGCGCGGCGAATCTGGCGGCCCAGTTCGGTACGCACCGGAATGTTTTGCAGGTTCGGGTTGCTCGACGAGAGACGACCGCTGGAAGCCACCGTCTGGTTAAACGACGTATGCACGCGCCCCGTCTGCGGGTCCATCAGCGCCAGCAGGCCATCAACGTAGGTCGATTTGAGTTTAGCAAGCTGGCGGTATTCCAGCAGGTAATCGATCATGGGATGCTTGCCGCGCAGCCCCTCGATGATGTCGGCGCTGACCGAATAGCCCGTTTTTGTCTTCTTGCCTGCCGGGAGCTTCAACTCGCCGAAGAGGATTTCGCCCAGTTGCTTCGTCGAGTTGATGTTGAAGTGATGGCCGACGGACTCATAAATCTTGCGTTCCAGCTCGCCGATCTGCTCGCTCAGCGTCATATCGAATTCATGCAGGAAGGCGGCATCCAGCGCGACGCCGTACATTTCCATCTGCATCAGCACCGGCAAAAGCGGCAGTTCGACGTTGTTGTAGAGGTTCAGCAGGCCGTGTTTTTCCAGTTCGGCGCGAATTGGCTCGACCAGGCGCAGCGTCATGTCGGCATCGGCCCCGGCGTAATCTGCCGCCACGCGCACCGGCACCTGTGCCATGCTAATGGCCTTGCTGCCCGTGCCGATCAACTCCGAAATCGGCGTCATCACGTGGCCCAGGCGCTGGAAGACCTGGTCCTTGAGGCCCAGCCCGCGCCGCCCCGGTTCGGTGAGGTATGCCCCCAGCATGGTATCGAAGGCCAGCCCGCGCACGTTGACGCCGTTGCGTGCCAGCACGAGCATATCATACTTGGCATTGTGCATGTACTTCTTGATGTTCGCGTCTTCCATGATCGGCCTGAGCGCGTCTAGCACGTACCGGAGCGGCAACTGGCGACCGATCTCTTCCCCGTTCAGCGGTGGCACGTGTCCCAGCGGGATATAATAAGCCTCGCCGGGGGCCGTTGCCATCGACATGCCGACCAGTTCGGCGTGCCAGGGGTCTTCCGATGTAGTTTCCGTGTCGAAGGAAAAGCCACCCGCCTGATACATGCTCTGGATGAGCGTGTGCAGGGCTTCCTCGCTATTCACAATCATGGTATTCGTGGTGAGCAGCCCACTTTGCTCTTTAGGTAGCGGTGCGGCAGGCGTGGGGACGGCTGGCAGGCGCAGGCGATGTACCTTTTCCGGTTCGGGCAGAGCCGTTTCAAACAGGCTCAACTGCGTTGGCCCGCCTTCGCTCTCTTCCTCCGCGACCTCTCTGGTTGGCTGTGCCGCCACCTGCTGAACGGCAGCGACGGCGAACGGCAACTGATCCATCGTGCTGGCGGCTGTCGATGGCGGCGGGGGCGGCATCATAATCGGCACGATGCCCACAGGCGGGGCCAATAGCAAATTTTCTTCCTTAACATCCACCAGCGAAACGGTCTCGTCGGGAACCGCTTCCTGCTGTGCGGTGATGCTTTCTGCTGCCTCCTCTGTGTTTGCTTCGACTGCCATGCCTGCCTCGCTCTCCCCGCCTTCTTCCTGCTGGAAGAGCTTGAGCGCGCGGTCGATAAGCGAGCGGAACTCGAGCTGGCGGAAAACGGTCAGCACCCTCTCGCGGTTGGCCTGCCCGTTGCGCGCGCCTTCCAGATCAAGCTGGACGGGCGCGTTGCGCACTATCGTTGCCAGATATTTACTCTGCCGGGCCTGCTCGGCGTATTCGCGCAGCAGGCGCTGCTCCTTTGGTTTAAGTTCGTCAACGTGTTCCAGAATATTTTCCAGGCTGCCATACTCGGCAATCAGCTTGCTGGCCGTCTTCTCACCGATTCCGGGAACACCCGGAATATTATCCGATTTGTCGCCCACCAGCCCCTTGAAGTCCGGCAGTTGTTGTGGCTCGATGCCATAGCGTTTCCTGACGGCTTCCTCGTCATACGTCTCGACCTCGCTGATGCCGCGCTTGGCCACCTTGACGGTCACGTGGTCATCCACCAGTTGCAGCGTGTCCATATCGCCGGTGAAGATAATGGTTTCCACACCCTGAGCGGTGGCTTGAGCGGCAAGCGTTCCCAGCACGTCATCGGCCTCGAAGCCATCCTTCTCGTAGATGGGGATGCCAAAGGCTTCCACCACCTCGCGAATGCGGCCAAATTGCGGGCGCATAATCTCCGGCATCGTGGGCCGGTGCGCCTTATATTCGATGAACTGCTCGTGCCGAAAGGTTGGCACGGGCCGGTCAAATGTCATGGCGATATAGTCCGGCTTCTCATCATTCAGCGCCTTCATGAGCAGCATGGTGAAACCAAAAGTGGCGTTGACGACCTCGCCACTGCGCGTCGACATGTCTTCCGGCACGGCGTGGAAGGCGCGGTGAATCATGGCATGCCCATCAATCAAAACAAGCTTCTTGCGCTTTTTATCTATCTGTGTCATCTTTTATTTCCTCGAAACAATATCTCTATCAGGCCAGGACGCGGTAGTGACCCTTTGCGCCGCCCTCCCAGACGCACAGGCTGGCGCTGGCGGCTGGCACCTCACCGCCGGGCGCGGCAGTTATCATGGCGAAGACTAACTGAGTGACATCTCTCAACGGAATATGTTGCCAGTCGGGCGCGCGCAGCCACTCGATCAGCGTTGGGGTGATTTCGCCGGGCGCGGGCTGGGCCACGCGCGTTGTCCAGCTTGCCGTATTCAGATAGGCCTGCCTGCCCTGATTGAGCGGGTCGATGCGCACCATGTGGGTATGCCCGGCGATCGCATAGCGTAAGGTCGGGTCGTTTTGCAACACATTGTGCATGCCTGTCGCCACTTCCTCGGCCATTTGATAGGTGGCGGGCGTGCAGATGGCGGCAATGGCCTCGGCTGCCGGTTGCGTCAGTGTCTGGCGCAACATGGAAAACTCCACCAGCGCGTTGGTCTGTGCCTGCGCGATATCCAGCCCCACGACCGGCGTCCAGTCGGTCTTGCGCTCCTGCATCTCCTGCTGGAAGGCGGCAAAGTCCATCATCGCTGCGCTGAACAGTTTCGCCGCGTCGCGCTCCTCGCCCGGTCTCAGCCCGGCTAATGGTGTGTAGGGATGCGACATCAGCGCGCAGATACGCCGCGTCACCTCGACTACCAGTTCAGGGTTCAGCACGCACAGCAACGCCATCGCCCGCACCGTTCCCATCGCCGGCTCAAAATGATCAAAGTACGGATAGCTCTCGCTCATGAGATGGGCCGCTTGCTGATAATAGTACGAGCCGACGGGCAGCGTAATTTGCTGCGGGTCGTCGCTCAGCGGCTGGCCCGCCTCATCCCAGAGACCGGCGGCAGCATGATTCCAGAAATCATAGTAATTGCCGTGTTCAATATAGACATCTGGTAGTGGCCGGTAAAAGCGCGTCGGGCAGAATGTAATAGCTTCTGCTCCCTGTGAGCCGCCAATCGCTTCGAGAATGCGCTCTCTCACCGGCTTAAAACGCAACTCTATATCATGGTTACCCGTAATGAAGGTAATACGGCGTCCCTGCACAGCAAGAAACTGGCGTAGGGTCGCAAAGAAAGGGCCATGCGCCGCGATGATCTTTTCCAGTTTGCCCAGCGCCGTAGGAATATCGCTCATGCCATGCGACTCATAGGGCGGCGTGACCAGAAAGTCAAAGCAATCGCCATTGATAATCAACTCGATGTCGTCGGCCTGACCCAGTGGTCCGCCAGGATGAGTCGCCAGCAATAGCCCTTCCAGTGCGGCCTGCTGGTATTCGCCCCACCCATCCAGGATGGCGTTTCCATCGGCAAGGTGAAGATCACTCACGACTAATGTAATAAGCGACATGAAGAACCCTTTCCCAATCCTATTCCGTTTCTGTCTCACGGAAGCGGAAATAAAAGATGATGGCCGTGCTGGCCGCCATTTGCTTAATTTTAGTACGTTTGTGGCGAAATGTATAGTATAGTAAAATGGCACAGGGACATGTACCTTTTTGGCGGTTTCATCGTCATATACAGTACAGGATGTTCTGGACATCAGTAATTCCTGCGTGGCAGGAAGGTACTGAGGGAATGCTGGTACACATCGTGTTGCAACATACTTCTCCCAACGTTCGGGACGTTCTGGGGGAAATGTCCATTGTCGTTCGTTTTTTAGTTTCATAGAGGTGATGTCATGGTTCGCCGTAGCAGTGCTACTATCGATTCGAATGGTGCAGGAGGTGCGTATATGGCTGAGGAGATTGAGGAACTGTTGACCGTGCGAGAAGTTGCTCGACGACTGCGCGTAGATGATACTACCGTCAGGCGATGGATTAAAAGCGGTGCGCTGGAGGCTATCACGCTGCCTCATCGCGGCAAGCGTCAGGCGTATCGTATCAAGAAATCCACGCTCGATAAATTGCTCAGAAGCCCCCTGCCACAGGTATGAGCAAAACAGGTAGAAGCCAGATCAACTGATCCCCAGGCCTTGTAGGATAGAGAGAAAGCCAGAAAGAGGTGCAGCCCCGGCTGCACCTCTTTCTGGCTTCTTTTTTATACCGACGACGAGAAATGCGTCTATTTAGTGGATACCTATACTGATTTTAAAGGAGGCAGGGATACACACACAGTATGCATCACGCTCTCCCTTGCCCTACAGAACCATAATTTTTTCTGGAGCGAGAGGAAGGATATCCACATGAAAATTGCAGTCATTGGCGGCGCAGGTTTTATCGGATCGCATGTTGTCAACACCTATCTCGAAGCCGGGCATGATGTATTTGTAGTTGATACGCTCATCAATGGCACGCGCCAGCCGCTCGACCGGCGCGCGCGTTTCTACCAGCTTGATCTGCGCGACCCGCAGCTGCGTGCGCTTTTGCAGGCAGAGCGTCCAGAGATTGTCAGTCATCACGCGGCCCAGCGCGAGCAGAGAGACCTGCCCGCAGAGCAATCGCTGCTGGATGCCGATATCCAGGTGCGCGGCCTGCTCAACGTGCTGGATAGCTGTGTCAGCGCCTCGGTCGAGAAAATCATCTTTGCTTCTGGCGGCAACGACCTCTACGACCGCCCTGAAAGCTTGCCCCTGACGGAAAACGCCGCCCTTTGCCCACGTCAGCCGCAGGAGATCAGCAAGCAGGCCGCCGAATGGTACATTCGCTACTACACGCGCCAGTATGGCCTGACCCACACTATCTTTCGCTACGCCGATGTCTACGGCGAGACGGAGCGCGAACACCTCCACCATCCCCTCAGCTACATCATTCGCATGCTGCTGGAGGAACGCCGCCCGACTATCCGCCGCTCCGGCGACGAATTGCGCGACCACATCTTCATCGATGATGTAGCCCGCGCCAACCTGTGCGCGCTCGAACGTGGCCACAACCAGACCTTCAACATCAGCACGGGCGAGGGCCACACCCTCAGCCAGTTCTACCAGATCGTCGCCGCAACGCTGAACAGCGACATCGAGCCAGTCTACATCACCAACTCCCTTGTCTTCGGTCTTCCGCCCAGGCCAAACGCCATCACTCTGGACAACTCCCTGGCAAAGCAGCACCTCGGCTGGCGCCCACAGGTCAGCTTCGCCCAGGGCATCCAGGCCACCATCGATCGCATCAGCGAGCGCATGGGGATCAAGGTGCCAGTTAGTGTCGAGCAGCCAGAGATGGTTGCTGTGGGGGTATAAATCATTAAAGAATACCTTCGTCCCGTTATCTCCATGGTGGTCTACCTCTTCAAAACCGATATCGTCGAGCCAGTGTTGAAAGAAATGAGCGGAGATGAGGAACTGCTCAACTTCCGTTTTCGCGTGATCGCGCTGTGGCACATGGATGGGCGGCAGTGTGTCGAAGAACATGCCATCAGCATGTACACGCTGTTGCCCACCATGAAAAACGTCGATGCACGGGTTCTCCTGCAGGCTATCGACGAGATGGTACAATGTTATGGAGACGATGAACGCAAGTTAGCCCGACGCATGTTCTGGTTAAACCTGTTTCTCAGGAGGAGTGAAATGATTACACCCGAAGACAAAAGCAAAGTTCAGCAGCGTCTCGATGCTTTCGACCAGCTCATTGAAGAAGATGAGTTTATCCAGCAGCAACGGGCACTGGGCCGCGAAGAAGGTCGAGAAGAAGGTCGAAATGAGGGAAAAACCGAAGAAGCGCAGCAAATATTGATAAATCTCGTTCGCAGGCGTTTTCCCGCGCTGGTGACATTGGCTCAACAAAAGGCGGAGCGCACTGCGCAACTGGCCACGCTCAATGAAACGATCAATGCTATCGCTGACACATTCGATGAAGCTGCGGCGCGAGCGATCCTCAGTGTGCAGCCTGCCGCTTAACTTCCCTCGTTCTCAGCCCGCGAGGGCGAGAAGCAGGATGCCGGTGAAGATGATGGCGGAGCCGGTGATGCGCAGGGGGCCGAATTTTTCCCCGAGCCAGAGCCAGCCGACGAGGGCAGCAAAGACAACGCTGATCTCGCGCACAGAACCGGCGTAGTTGACCGGTGAAAGCGTGTAGGCGTAGAGGACGAGCAGGTAGGTGAGCTGTGTGGCGAGGCCCACGACAAGAATGGGTCGCCAGTTGACACGTAACTCCGTGACCACGCTGCGCCTGCCGTAGTAGAACAGCACGCCGGGGGCTATGAAAATGGCGGTCAGGCCGAGAATGCAGATGGTGTAGGGGATGGTGGGGGCAAACTGCACAGCAGCACCATCGATGGTGGTGTAGATGGAGATGCAGCAGGCGACGGCCAGCGCCACCAGAATAGCTTTCCTGCTGACCGTCTTGAGCGTGGCCGTCTTGCGTTGCGCCCACAGTGTGCTGCCACCGACAGTAATGAGGCCCGCGATCAGCAGCGCAAGGCCCGCATAACCCAGGGGGCGGGGATGTTCGCCCAGGAACAGCGTTGTCCACAGCAGCAGAAAAGCTGGCGCGGAGCCGCGCGCCAGCGGGTAGACCAGCGAAAAATCGCCGATCGTGTAAGCGCGTGTCAATGCCAGATAATACAGCGCCTCGACCGCCGCGCTGCCGAGCGCGTAGGGCCAGACGCGCAGGGGCAATGGCTGGCTCAGCAAGAGCAGCGGCGCGAAGCAGAGCGTGCCAACCACCATTGCCCACCATGTAAAGATCTGCTTCTCGCCGGCGCGTTTCACCAGCAAATTCCAGCCAGCATGCATGGCCGCCGCCAGCAGCAGCAACCCCAACGCGACCGGCGACATAAGAGCCTCTCCTTCATCGAGAACAGGTCACCCACCGCCTGTCCCTACAGCAACTTACCGATTTCGTTTAGGAAGTGCCATTAGCAGGGATTGCGCCGGTGATTATTGTTGCAATCCACTCACCACGCGGGCATACTTTTCGGCAAGGGCCTGCGCCTGATCGTGCGAGACCGATTCGGCCACGATGTGGAAGAGCGGGCGGTCGGCATCGGGCAGCACCAGCACCCACTCCTTGCCCAGATCGATCTTGATGCCGTCGATTGGCCGGGCGCGGCGCTCGCGGTATTGCTCGCTGAGGATGCGCATAACCTTCCCTTTATTTTCCCAGGGACAGTTGACCGTCGTGCGGCTCAGATAATACTGCGGCAGGTCATCTACCACCTCTGAGAGACGCATGTTGAAGGTCGCCAGCAGTTCCAGCAGGCTGGCGATGGCAAGCATGCCGTCGAAGGCCGGCTGCATGGCGGGGAAGACGAAGCCCCCCAGATCGTTAGCAGCCAGCACCACGCCCTCGCGGCTGGCCGCCGTCATCAGTGCGTGAGGGAGTACCTTTGTATGCAGGATGTGGCCCTCGTACCGCTGCGCAATGTGTTGCAGCGCGTTGGGGGCCGTTACCGGCACGGCGACGGTGCCGCCTCGATATTTGCGCAAAAACAGGCTGGTCATCACCGCCATCAACTGCGTCCCGTCCAGAATGCGCCCGCGATCATCCACCACCGAGATGCGCTCCCCGCTGGGATCGATGCGGATACCCATATTGTTATTCGATGTCACCGTAATGGTTGCCAGCCGGTTCAGCTCTTTGTCGATCTCGTCCAGCGTCAGCGTATTGCTCGACTGGCTGGCGCTGGTGTTCAGCACAATGACTTCGCAACCCAGCCGGTTGAAGATGCCGGGCAGCAACTGATCGGCGCTGCTGTGGGCGTAATCAATCACCAGCTGGAACTTACGCTGCCGGATCAGGTTGACATCGATGACTCTGTAGAAGCCTTCCAGATAGCGGTTGAGAACCTCATCGTTGGGCAACACCTCAATCGCGCCGATATCGTCGATGTAGACGCGGCGGTAATCCTCGCGAAAGAACAGGTTCTCGATTTTGCGCTCCGTCGTCTTGTTGATATCCAGCCCATTCTGATCAAAGAACTTGATGTCGATGATACGCTGGTCGAAAGGCGAGGTGCGCACATGCACGCCGCCGATGGCATCTGTGTTGCGAATGAAGTAGCGCGCCACCGGAACAGGCACCTGGTTGATGTCATCGACGTTGATGCCGGCAGAGGGTAGCCCGGCCACCATGGCGCGCTTAATCATCCGCGAACTGCGGTGCGCGTCGCGGTTCATGCACACGGTCGAACCTTTAGGCAGGATTGCGCCATAGGCCGCGCTGAGCCGTGTGGCAAACTCCGGCGTAATATCGACATTGACCAGGCCCGTCACACCAAAACGCCCGAAGAGGCCGCGCCGCCCCTGCGAACCCCAGATGATGCTGGTATTGACTACCGCGCCCGCCTCAATCTCCTTATCCGGCCAGATTTTGACGTTGGGCTGGATAATGGCCCCTTCCTGAATGATCGAGTTATCGCCGATGACCGAGCCTTCAAACATCACCGCCTTGCTCTTGATGCTGGTCGAAGAACCTACGATGGCCCCACGCAGTTCGGCTCGCTCGCCGATGTAGGAGTTGTTCCATACAATACTGCGGTCAACCTGCGCGCGCTCGTCGATGATCGTATAGTGTCCAATCGCGCTTGGTCCGTGAATGATGGCCCCCGCTTTGACCTTGCTGTCGTGGCTGAGATAGATAGGGCCGTAGAGTTGCGCCTCCTCGTCGACCTGCACGCCCTCTTCAACCCAGATATTGCCGCCGATATTCTTTGCCGGAATCTCGATTTCGACCTTGCCCGTCAACGCATCCGCGTTGGCTCGCATATATTCGGCCAGATTGCCCACATCGCACCAGTAGCCGCTGGCAATATAGCCATAAATCGGGTCGCCTTTCCTGAGCATCATGGGGAAGAGTTCCTGGCTGAAGTCAAACGGCTTATCCTTCTCGAAGTACGAGAAAATTTTCGGGTCAAGCACGTAGATACCCGTATTGATGGTATCGCTGAAGACCTCGCCCCAGCTTGGCTTCTCCAGAAACTGCGTGATGTGGCCTTCCTGGTTGGTGATAATCACCCCGTATTCCAGCGGGTTATGCACGTGCGCCAGCGTCAGCGTGGCCAGCGCGTGCTTCTCCTCATGAAAGCGGATGATGTCTCGCAAATTATAGTCGGTCAGCGCGTCGCCACTGATGACCAGAAATGGCTCCGTTAGCTGCTCCTCGGCATTTTTCACGCTGCCCGCCGTTCCCAGCGGCACATCTTCGCGCGAGTAGGTGATATGCATGCCAAATTGAGAACCATTGCCAAAATAATCCTCAATATTGCTTGCCAGGTACTGTACGGTCACGATAATCTCGGTGATACCGTTGCGTTTCAACAGGTTCAAGATATGTTCCATGACGGGTTTGCCTGCAATGGGAACCATCGGCTTCGGTCGTCTGATCGTCAGAGGTCTCAGCCTCGATCCCTCCCCGCCTGCCATTACAACTGCTTTCATTGGGAGGCCTCCTGTGAGTTTCCAGCTCATACAATGCCGGGAAAAAAGGGAACAAAAAAAACGCTTCTCGCACGTTTATTGTACAACATTCCGGGGTACTTTTAGAACACAATGCATCTGCAACTTTTCACGGTAATCAGAGAGTTGTCTGGAGAAACGAACAGAGAGGGCAAACTACCCTGCCTGACGGGCGGTTTGTCCCCTCTCTCTGTCCTGATCTCCACCTGGACGCTCTTCACTACCCTCTACAACCTGCTACCAGTCACTCAAGCGTCCCTGCTCGACAAGCCAGCGAATGAAACGGTGATAATTCGTCTCCCGGAGTTTGCGCGCTCTTTGCTCTTCTTCCTCAAAGCGTTCGCGCAGTGCGATCAATTGGCTGGCCTCTTTTACCGTGAAACCCTCATCCAGGAGGGCGTCGACAAGCAAGTCCATATAATATTCCTGCATCTGTACTGTCCTCCTTACCACAGCGGTTACAAAACGAGCGTTCCCCGTGAACGCTCGATACATTACTATATATTTTATAGTATAACGCAGATCGGAAATGTTTTTCCAGGATGGAAGAGATTGTTTACGCTACTGAACAGGCTATTATGAATGAGCTTTCACAAAATTTTCACAAAGCTGAGATACACCTGCGCTGGCTTCCCAGGCCCGTGTAAGATATATATAAGCCCGCTTGCTATTCATGAATTTTATGGCAAAGCTTGACAGAATGAAAAATCCACGTTACAATAAGCCCAATGAAAGGAGGTGGTGTGCAATGACAGATTGTAAATGCTGCACAGGCAGCGCGGTACGTCCTCACACCTTCCAGATGAGAGGTGATCAGCGGTAAGCTGATTGATGCTCACTGGTAGGGGTGCCTTACTCCTGCCTGTGCAGCTTTTCCCAGAGTGACGGGTAAAATAGACCTTGCCCTCACTCTGGGATTTTTCCTACTTACTTAACCTGGCTGGCAGTTTTGTTTGTTGCCCACTTCGCGCCCGGCCCGACCGACGTTGCAGTCAGTGCAACCCGTCAGGGCTTCTTCATCTCACAGGCTTCTCGTCCTCCTCAAAAGGACTGGAATAAGAATAGATCAGGTAATTAAAGAGTACGTCGAAAGTTTGGAAGCGGAGCAGGTTGAAACTGAATATTGAGGCCTTACAGAATCAACTGGACACACGCATCTTTGGGGTCGGTGATCGTTTACTTTACATACCGGTTGTAGGTTCGACGAATACTCTGGCGATGCAACTGGCTCACGAACGTCCAGAAGAAGGAGTGGTGGTTCTTACCGATAACCAGACCGCTGGTAAGGGCAGGCAAGGTCGGCGCTGGGTGGATATTCCGGGGTGTAATGTACTCTCTTCTACATTACTCCGGCCTCTTTTTCCGCCTCATCTGCTCGTGATGCTTGCTTCTCTTGCCGTCGTCGGCGCCATTGAACGCACCTGCGGCTTGCAGGCTGGCATCAAGTGGCCCAATGATGTTCTCATCAGAGATCGCAAAGTATGTGGCATCCTGATTGAGACCGGCCACGATCAACATGGTCGACTGGTGGCAGTTCTCGGTATTGGCGTGAATGTGAATGGGCAGCTTCCATCCATTTCCGCAACCTATCCTTCGAGTATAGCAGAAGTGGAGACGGCGGTAGAGCCGGTACAGCGCGCGGTGTCCTCGCTGAGCGCGACAGCGACGACATTGGAAATGGAATGTGGGCATGCAGTGAGCCGCGAGGCGTTTATTGCTCACCTGTTGCACGCCCTTGAAAAGGGATATTTTGCTCTGCAACAGGAGGCGATGGACCCCTCTCCTCCGGCATATGAGTCCGCCGCTCGCAAGATGCGAGAGCGATGGCGGAGTCACTTAATCACTCTTGGCCGCACCGTGCAGGTGCAGCAAGGGTCAACTGTACTCAGCGGTGTGGCTGAGGATGTGAATGATGATGGAGAGCTGTTACTCCGGCGTCATTCCGGTGAGTTAGTGCAGATTACCTGGGGTGATATCAGGATGGTATCAGCCGGGTAGCCCTGGCCAGTAATGGCGGGAAAGTGAGACACTGGTGGGGGGAATCTCCCCTTCCAACCAGATAGAACGAAGGGAAAAAAAGATGGAGACACAGGACGTATTCCTCACAAATGACGGACTACAAAGTGCTCTGCGCCAGCTGGAATTCCTGCGCACGGTTCGACGTGCCGAGGTTGCCCAGTACCTTCACGATGCCAAAGAATCGGGTGATGTAATCGACAATGCCGCCTACGAGGACGCCAAGAACCAGCAGGCGCACCTTGAAGGCCGTATTTACGAACTCGAACAATTGCTGGCGAAAGCGAAGGTGATTACACGATCCAACACCGATGCCGTTTCCCTCGGCTCGGTCGTGCATGTCGTCACCAGCGATGACCGTGAATGCCACTACACCATCGTTGGGGCCTACGAGGCCGACCCGCGCTCGGGACGCATTTCCAATGAATCACCTGTAGGCAAAGCACTGCTGGGCCATAAGGTCGGCGACCTGGTGATGGTCGCTACTCCCGGCGGTGTCAAGGAATACACTATCATATCCATCGAGTAAACCTCACCGCACCGATAGCAGCACATCACCAGCCTGCGGCCTCTCTCAAAGTAGGGCCGCAGGTTTGTTTTTGTGCTGATCCAGGACTATTCGCCTGGAATCAGCGCCAGCGTCTACTCAGACTTTGAAAACAATGCTACAATGGTTTGCAAATCAATTTCGAAGCATATGGAGGAGAAGGAAAAATAGTATGGCAGATGAACGAGAGGTGCGCCTGCAGCGCCTGCATACCTTGCAGGAGAAGGGCATTAACCCCTATCCCAACCGCGTAGAGCGCACACACACAATCGCAGAAGTGCTGGAACACTTCAATGACTGGGAAGGCCCCGAAGGCTCCTTTACCCTCACCGGGCGCATTCGTCTCATGCGTGATATGGGCAAAAGTTCCTTTGCCCATATCGAGGATGGCACCGGACGTATCCAGGTCTACTTTCGCATCAACGATATCGGTGAGGAGCCGTATCGCATGCTCAAGTTGCTGGATATCGGCGACTTCATTCAGGTCAGCGGCTTCCTCTTCAGGACGAGAACGGGTGAGCGCACCCTGCACGCCCTCAACTACCGCCTGCTCTCCAAGTCCCTGCGCCCCCTGCCGGAGAAGTATCACGGCCTGGAAGACAGGGAACTGCGCCAGCGCAAGCGGTACCTTGACCTGATCGCTAACGGTGAAGAGGTACGCAATATCTTTGTCACGCGCAGCCGCGTCATCAGCGCCATGCGCCGCTATCTCGACGAACATGGCTTCCTGGAGGTCGAGACGCCCATCTTGCAGCCGCTCTATGGCGGCGCGACTGCTCGCCCTTTTGTCACGCATCACAATACGCTGGACCGCGACCTCTACCTGCGTATCGCCGTCGAACTCTATCTCAAGCGGCTCATCATCGGTGGTATTGATCGCGTCTACGAAATCGGGCGCAACTTCCGCAACGAGGGCATTGACCGCAGCCATAACCCTGAGTTCACCATGATGGAGTGCTACCAGGCGTATGCCGACTACAATGACATCATGAAGCTGGTGGAAGAGATGATCTCCTACATTGCTCAGGAGGTCAAGGGGACTCAGGTCATCACCTACCAGGGAACCGAGATCGACCTGACTCCGCCCTGGCCGCGCATCCCTTTGCTCGACGCCATAGCAGAGTACACCGGCATCGATGTCAACCGCTTCCCCGACCGCGAAAGCCTTGCCGCCGAAATGCGCGCTCAGGGCTACGAGGTTGAAGCCACCGCCAGTCGCGGGCGCCTGATCGACGATCTGAAGAGCGCCATGTTCCGCAAGGGCATTCCGGCCCTGCGCCAGGCCCTCTTCCTCACCGACTACCCGCTGGAAATCTCCCCGCTGGCCAAGCAGCATCCTGAGTTCCCCGGCCTGACCGAGCGGTTCCAGCCCTTCGTCGGCGGCCTGGAACTGGGCAATGCCTTCACCGAACTGAACAACCCTATCGACCAGCGCGCCCGCTTCGAAGACCAGATGCGCCAGCGCGCCCAGGGCGACGAAGAGGCTCAGGTTCTCGACGAAGATTTCCTGGAGGCTATGGAAGTCGGCATGCCCCCTACCGGTGGCCTCGGCATCGGCATCGACCGTCTCGCCATGCTTATGACCGACCAGGAGTCCATCCGCGACGTCATCCTCTTCCCCACCATGCGCAAAACGGCGGAAGAGCAGTAATCAGGCCACAAGCCGGTCACGTACCAGGGCGAGATACGGCGAGATACCAGGGCGGAGGCCAGCCCCGCCCTGGTATCTCGCCCTATTTTCTCTGGAATGATAAAAAAAACACTTGACATTTCGCCTCTACAATGCTATAGTTGCTCCTGTCAAGGGCGCTTAGCTCAGCGGGAGAGCGCTTGCTTCACACGCAAGAGGCCACTGGTTCAAACCCAGTAGCGCCCACCGGCAAATCACAGGAGGGATGCATCACACATCCCTTTTCGCGTTTTCATCAGATATTCTCCTGGCACATCTGCCTTGACATAATCCATCTCCACGCAATACACTGAAGGCGAAGATATACCGCAAAAGATATTCGGCGTACTGAAATCGTATTACTTACAGGTGGCTCATTTGCAGGAGCAGGAGACATCGAGCGGGCGGCTATGATTGATGATCTTGAGCTTGAGGAGCAGCGCCAGAGGATGGTGGCGTTGTTGCAGCAGAACGGCATTCATGATGAGCGGGTACTGGCGGTGATGCGTGTGCTGCCGCGAGAACGCTTCATTGATCGCTCGCTGCGCGAACATGCCTACGCCGATTGCGCGCTACCGCTTATCCTGGGGCAGACCATCTCTCAGCCATTGATGGTGGCGACGATGACGCAGGCGCTCAAGCTGCGTGGGGACGAGCGCGTGCTGGAAATCGGCACCGGCTCGGGCTATCAGACCGCTATTCTGGCCTGCCTCGCGCAACACGTCTACAGCGTCGAGCGGCACCAGCAGCTTTCATACCAGGCGGTCGTTCGTCTCTTGCAGGCTGGCATCTATAACGTCTCGCTGTACGTCGGCGACGGCTCGCTCGGCTGGCCCGATGCCGCGCCCTATGATCGCATTCTGGTGACGGCGGCTGCCCCTTCTGTCTCCCCGCTGCTGCTTGAGCAACTGGTGACCTGGGGCATCCTGGTGGCGCCCGTCGGCGGGCAGGAGCGGCAGGAATTGCTGGTTGTCCACCGCGCGCCCTGGGGGCCGGAAACATACTCCCTCGGCAGTTGCGTCTTTGTTCCCCTGATCGGGCAGGAAGGATGGAGCGAGGAGAGCAGGCAATCGTGAATTGCAGAAAAAACCATCGAACATGTATAATAGAAAATAAACAGGTTTGTTGCAGTCCCTTTGAGCGTCCAACGCGGCAAAGCATATAGGGGGTTCGCATGCACGGCATTGTCTCTGGCGTACACGTGAGCAATCTCCCGGGTCTGATCGGGCTTTTCGGGTTGTGGATCATTTTGTTTGAGGGTACACATCTGCTGTTGTCGCTGTCGCGCAACGAACCCCTGATCGGCTGGGCGGTTGGCCCGCTGGGCTTCACCCCGCTCTACCTGCGCGAGCCATCCACCTTCTATATCTTGCTCAATGTTTTCCTGCCTGCCCTGGTCTCCGGCCTCGTTCTCTACATTGGCCTCTTCACATCTATCGCACCCATCTCGCTGCCGCATGACGTTCTACTGGAAATCGTCGTGGTTGGCGCCGGTATTCTTATTACCAGCACCGGCGATGCCGTCAACGCCCTGCGCGACCTGCGCTACCCGCTCTGGGGGGAGGCCCGTATCCTGCGCAACATCCAGAGCCTGCGCTCAAGCTGGGCCACCATCCATTTCACGCCCTTTGGCTCCTCCTACCTGCGCGAACAATTTGGCTCCAGCCCCGCCGATCTGCTGCGCTTGCTCTAATCTCACACTACATCTGGAATGGCGGATACTATGGAAAAAGAACTTGCTGCCGAAATACGTAATGGCGTGCGCCGCCTGTGCGAACGCTTTGGCAACGAATACTGGCGCGCGCTGGATGAGCAACATGCCTATCCCGACGCCTTCGTGCAGGCTATGACCGATGCCGGCTACCTCTCCGTCCTGCTGCCCGAGGCCTATGGTGGCTCCGGTCTGGGCGTCACCGAAGCCTCCATTATCCTCGAAGAGGTCAATCGCTCCGGCGGCAATGCGGCGGCCTGCCACGCCCAGATGTACATTATGGGGTCGCTGCTGCGTCACGGCTCCGAGGAGCAGAAACGCGCCTACCTGCCCCGCATTGCCGATGGCACCCTGCGCCTGCAAGCTTTCGGCGTCACCGAGCCGGATGCAGGCTCTGACACCACCAGCATTCGCACCACCGCCGCGCGCACAGAGGGCGGCTATCTCGTCAACGGCCAGAAAATATGGACCTCGCGCGCGCAATATTCCGATCTCATGCTGCTGCTGGCGCGCACCACGCCCATAGAGCAGGTCAGGAAACGCACCGAGGGTCTCTCACTCCTGCTGGTCGACATGCGCCAGGCCGCCGGCAACGGCCTCACCATCGAGCCGGTACGCACGATGATGAACCATCACACCACGCAAATCTTTTTCGACAACCTCTTCGTTCCCGCCGAAAACCTGATTGGCGAAGAAGGTCAGGGCTTCCGCTATCTACTGGACAGCCTCAACGCCGAACGCATCCTGATCGCCGCCGAATCCATCGGCGACGGCTACTGGTTCGTCGAGCGCGCCGTCAGCTATGCCAACCAGCGCGTCGTCTTTGGCCGACCCATCGGGCAGAATCAGGGCGTGCAATTTCCCATTGCCGGAGCATACATCAAGCTTCAGGCCGCAGACCTCATGCGCTACCGGGCTGCGGAACTCTTTGACAACCGCCAGCCCTGTGGCGCGGAAGCCAACATGGCCAAATATCTCGCCGCCGATGCCGCCTGGGAAGCCGCCAACGTCGCCCTGCAAACACACGGCGGCTTCGGCTTCGCGGCAGAATACGACATCGAACGCAAATTCCGGGAGACGCGCCTCTACCAGGTCGCCCCCATCTCAACCAACCTCATCCTCGCCTACGTCGCCCAACACGTCTTAGGCTTACCCAGATCATACTAATCCATGTCATCCTGAGTGAAGTGAAGAATCTGAACGCGCCATACTGGCTAACCGGTTGCCTCAGATCCTTCGTTTCACTCAGGATGACATAGCCGAAAGGAGGTTTCCTATGCCCATCAAACACGGCTGGACAGGACGCTGCTACGAAGATTTCGAGGTCGGCGATATCTATCCGCACCCGCTCGGCAGAACCATCACCGAGGCGGACAATATCTGGTTCACCCTGCTCACCGTCAACACCAACTCCATCCACTTCGACTCCGCCTATGCCGCGCAAACCGAGTTTGGCCGCCCTCTCGTCGACTCAACCTTCACCCTCGCTCTCGTCACCGGCCTCTCCGTCTCCGACCTCTCCCAGAACGCCATCAACCTCGGCTGGGACGAAGTGCGCCTGCCCGCCCCTGTCTTCAACGGCGACACCATCTACGCCCGCAGCGAAGTGCTGGCAAAACGCGAATCAAAATCGCACCCCGAACGCGGCATCGTGCAGGTCAAAACCACCGGCTTCAATCAGCACGGCAAAGTCGTCATCGAGTTCAAACGCACCATCATGGTCTATAAGCGGGCGTATGTGCCGAAACTGCCCATCCCTGAGATTGATACTGAACATTGACTGACGAAAGTTGGAATGTCGGGTCGCTGTAGGGACAGGAGGTGGAGTACATGTGCCATTTGCTGATAGAAGATGATTATCCCTCGTGAGGTATCCTGGGAAGGTGTCTCGGAAACATGTGCGTTCCTACCAGCGTGCCAGCGCCATCGTACAACTCGACCTGAACGGGTAGTGGCAGCGTCTCGTTGGAGACGAACATCACTATCCCGTCCTGCACCGTATCTTCCAGGATGATTCCATTTTCGGCGACCAGGCGCACGCGCACCACGTTCAGCCCGTTGTCCAGCACACGGCCTCCCGCCCAGAAAAGGTTCTTTTTCCAGCCACCTCCCATATTGACCCAGGGATTCTCGCGCTTCGGCATCTCTTCTACTCTCGCGCCACCGGCCCCTCCGGCAAAAATCCATTGGCCGGATGGTTCCAGCAGAAGGCAGCAGAACCAGCTAACCTGTCGTCCCTCCTCATCTTCAAACGTCACAAGGTGCAACTGGCGATCAGGCATGCTGCGCTGCTGAAGGAATTGTATGGTCGATTCCTTCGCGCCGAGGCCGCCGGAGGCGCGTGTAATCCCTCGCCATGCATGTTTTGCCCCCGCCGGGGTCGGCTGCATCTTTTCTTCGATGATCGGCCCCTGTGGACGGCAAATATAGTCAATAATTACCTGCCTGGGATCATTTTCCTCCATCATACCTCTCCTTTTGCATGGAAGTATTACTGTTAGTGCCAGCAACCTTCGCTCAATACCCGCATACAGCAAATACGTATTGTTGTCTGATATTTTCTCACTTCCGGCGTATAAGTTCTAAATAACCCGCATTATGATGTAGGGTAGGTGCCTGAGAAACCCGAATTAGAATATTCACATGTTTTTCCAATAGCGTTTCAATGAATTACTGCTATCCTGAAGCATGATAGGAGAGAAGCCATCTCCGTCAACAAAAGCAGTAGTGAGTAACATCAGCAGTAACAAGGAGGAGATGAAGACTCGTGAATTTTTTTGCACAGACGTATAATGAAGGCGAAAATGAGCGTGGAATCGACCTGCTGCCGGTATCCTCTCAGCAAACATTCCCACCATCCCCTTTTCCCTGCAAATATCTACATTGCGTCTTTAATGACCTGGAAGACGTGGTGCAGGCAGTGTTCGCGCTGCATGCCGATGGTCATGATAGCCAGGATATTCATATCATGTCCTGCTGGGACTATGTTGCTGCTGTCGAACGCAAACGCCAGCAGCAAGGCCAGCTCGCAAAAATGCTCACGCGCCTGCTCACGTTTATGGACGAAGGTTTTGGCGATATCTACCTGCACGAAGCGCGGCGGGGAAACCACATCCTCGTGGTGCATCTTCCCCGCCGCGACCAGATCCAGCGCGCGTGCGATCTGCTCCTGCTACACGGCGCGCGTCTTATCCGCTACGTCGATACCTGGACAGTAACATACCTGTCACGTTAATATGCTATGAGAATCGTCCTTTCCCATGCCGGAACAAACGCCTTTCACCTGGCATGCTGAGCGCAGCGAAGAATGACAGGGGAGACTTTTTTTACATCTTCGGAGCCAGGCCAAGCTGTTGCAGCAGGCCGAGGGTGTCCCAGTTGACCCACTCTTCGGCGATGCGACCGTCTTTGACGCGGAAGATGTTGATGCCGGTCACGACGGTCTGCTTGCCGGTGGGAGGTGCGCCCATCAACTCGCCCTGATGGGTGCCGCGAGCTGTCCAGCGGATAACAACTTTGTCGCCCTCGGCGATGATATCGTCGCTGGAAACCTGAAGGTCGGGAAAGGCCGCGCGGTACATCCCGATGTAATGCTTCATCGCCTCTGCCCCATTGACGCCCGGCGCCTGCGGGTCGTGGCTGGTATGTTCTGGCGCATAAATGTCGTCGGCAGCATCCAGCTTTCCCTGGCTGAAAAGCTCATCAAAGACGCGGCGCGCGACCGCCACATTCGCTTCTGTAGACATGAGTAACTCTCCTTTTCCCTCTTTACATTGTCAGAATCGAGCCATCGTGTTTGCTCAGAGAGGGAACGAGCGTGGGCCGCTTTTAGATCACTCAGTAGGGATTTACCCGTAGGCGTTAACTGAAGGCTACCCCCAGGCCACCCGCAAGGGATGGCCCCATAGGCGTTCACTTAAGCCCGCGCGAGCGCGAAGCAGGCCAGCCGCCAGGGGTGGCCCTACTATAGGCGGCGGCTCCACAAGCCCTACGATACGTCCGTCTAGAGGAGGGCCACCCCTGGCGGCTGGCCTGGGGCGGCCTGAAGTTGACGCCTATGGGGATGGCCCTACGAGAGACGACCGCCCCACAAGTGGCACAAACGCATCGTCTCTAGTAGGGCCATCCCTTGCGGGTGGCCTGGGGCTGGCCTCGGCCCTCGCTCCATTTCCTCACGCCTCTACACGTGGCGTGTGTGGAAGCGTGAAGTAGAAGGTGCTGCCGTTGCCGGGGTTGTTGGAGAACCAGATGCGCCCACCATGCCGCTCGACAATCGCCCTGGCGACGTAGAGGCCGAGACCGATGCCGGAATACTGGTGGCTGGCCGTATTGCGCACGCGGTAGAAACGCTCGAAGATATGGTCAAGGTATTCGGGGCTGACGCCAATACCCTGATCGCAGATGCTCACTAGAAAGTCGCCGTCCTGCTCCTGCAGGCTGACGATGATCTGACCGCCGTGCGGAGAGTATTTAACCGCGTTATCCAGAATATTACCCACGACCTGTGCGATCCGTTGACGGTCAGCCACGATCTGTGTATCGGGGACATTGATCTCCAGAGAGATGCTGTGTTGTTCGGCGCCGACCTGCACGGCATGCACGCTTTCCGCGAGCAGGTCCGCCAGGAAGAAAGTGTCGGGATGCAGTTCCAGGTGGCCCCACTGCACGCGCGAGAGGTCGAGCAGGTCGTTGACCAGCCGCTCCAGGTGTTCGGCCTGACTCTGCACGATATACAGGCTGCGCAGGTCGTAGGTCTCTGGCGGTTCTGGCGCGGGCGCATTCTGCTCCTGGAGCTTCTGGGGTGGCTGCGTTTGTGCCTGCCGTGCCGTGCGCAGGCGGCGTTCCAGGCGGCGCACGAGATGCTGCGTATAGCCTTTGATGGCTGTCAGCGGTGTGCGCAGTTCGTGCGAGACGACCGAGACAAATTCGTCTTTGAGCCGTTCAACCTGTTTCTGCGAGGTGACATCGTTGAGAACCGCGACCACGCCGCTGGGGCGTTTCTGCTCCTCACCCGCGTTGTGCAGCGGCGCCGCGCTGATACTCAGCGTCAGCGGCACGGTTTGACTGCTTTCGCTGGCAATCAGCTCCTGATTCATCACTACCTGATTTGCCAGGGCCTTGTCGACAATAGTTGCCAGTTGATACAGCCAGGGAATGTCGCTGGAAGCCGCCAGCTTGCTTAAAGGAATGCCTTGCTTGAGATCAACGCTGGCCTGTGCCAGCAGGCGTTGTGCCGATTGATTGAGCGACGTGACTGCCCCCCTGGCGTCTGTAATCAGCAGGCCCTCCGCCATACTGCTGATAATCAGCGCCAGCCGTCGACGTTCTGCCTCGGCCTGTTGCCACAGCGCCCGCTCGCTTTCGCGCAGGCGCACATTTTCCAGTGCAACAGCGGCATAGTCGGCGATGATCGTCGTGAACTTGAGCCGTTCCGTATCAAAGGTGCCGATCTGGGTATCGAACAGGCTCAGCAGGCCAATGATGCGGTCCTCGACGGTCAGAGGGATGTTCAGGCAAGAACCGATCTCGCCCTCGCCCGGCGCCTCTACCGAGACCGGCGGCAGTAGCACTTCCGGGGCATCCAGATACGCCGCGTCGGCCAGTTCCTGCGCGGTCATATGGGGAAAATCGATCACGCTGGCTGCGCTGGCGATGCGTGCCACCATTGCATCGATGAAGGCGGTGCTGAGAGGGTAGGCCGGAATAATAGAGAGCTGGAACGGTTTATCCTTGAGCAAAATGGCGCAGGCGGCAAAACGGTACTGCTCCTGCAATGCCGCCAGCAGCGCGTGATGGACCTGAAAGCGGTTATTGGCCGCAACAAAACGTTTGCCAATAGTATTAAGATACTCCATTTCACGCAGCAGGGAGCCGATCCTATCCCCACTTTGCGTGGTAACGGAAGTACGGTATGTACCTTCGGTTAGTTCTGGTTCTGCTTGCACTCTGCTCTCCATGCACTACTGCCAGTGTTTCTCTCCCAGTTGACGGCTGACTTCATCGCGCAGTGGCGGCGCAATAATATCACCGGCCAGCTCCTTCAGCCCGGCGAAACACTGCTGGAGGAGCGCATTCAGGCCGACATCCAGTTCCTGGGGAGAAACACCGGCAAGCTGCTCATGGATAACGGACGGATTGACTTCGGTATACGGGATTTTCATCAAAAACTGGAGAAATGGATACTGCTCTAAAACATGTCTCGCGGCAACCTGTACTAAGACGCGCGTAGTGGCTTTTCCAAGTAGAGGTGTAACCCGATCATCGATGAGCCGGAGAGCCTTCAAGTATGCCTCGGCCACTTGCTCACGGGTAACGGAAGAGGAGTTGTCAGGCACAGATGACATAGTGTTCTCCCTTCTCTTTTAAGCACGCTCTCTGTAACATATTATACCATAGTCCAATTGCGAATTGTAAGTGGGTTATTCTCCGTAATAGACGCAATTTGACGTAATGTCCTACATTCCCTCCATCAAATGACGCCTTCCATACTTACATTGTACATACATGTGAAAGATTTCTCAATACAAATGTGACAGAATTCCCAGAGATAGAGAAAAATGGGCCAGTGCTTTCAGCGTACTGGCCCGAACAGACGTGCGAGCTAGAGATGAGTCCTTACAATGCCCAACGGCTCATGGTACTAGCCCGAACAGACGTGCGAGCCAGAGACGGAAGCCGCGCAGTGGACGCTTCTGTTTCGGCTCCTGTTGCCCTGCTGCTATTTCAAGTAAACGCTGGCGACCGGCTTCTTGACGCATTCTCGCCGCTTCTGCCTCCTCCTGCACGGCGTAGCGTTCGCGCTGCTCGTCAATGGCCTGCGCAAAATGCTCCGGGCGAATCTCGAAACGGGTCGTCGGCTGTACCGGGCCATCCTGGCTCTTTTGCTCGTTCTGACCATCCTGACCGGCGCCTGCTGTGGTCACTTCAGGCGTCGCTGCTCCGCTTTCCTGCCCCTCGTCATCCTTTGCCTCGGTGACCTGTACGCGCGCCATTTGCAGCTTGGGGGAGATCCATTCGCGCAACGCCAGCAGCGAGGCACGGCGGCAGATCGCCTCGATATCGGCGCCGCTGCGCCCTTCTGTCAGGGCGGCCAGTTCCTCAAGGGTGATCTCTGGCGCCAGCGGGCGACCGCGTGTGTGAACGGCGAAGATGGCGCGGCGCTCCTCCTCGTTGGGATAGGCAAGCTCCACCACCATATCGAAGCGACCGGGACGCAGCAAGGCCGGGTCGATCAGTTCCGGGCGGTTGGTTGCAGCCAGCACGATCACGCCCTCGCGCCCCTCGATGCCATCCATCTCGGTCAGCAATTGCGCAATGACGCGGTTGCCCACCTGCCCGTCGATCTCGCCGCCGCTGCGGCGCGGGGCCAGAGCGTCGATTTCATCGAAGAAGACAATGCACGGCGCGGCCTGTTTGGCGCGGCGGAAGATTTCACGAATGCCCTTTTCCGACTCGCCGACCCACTTGGAGAGCAGCTCCGGCCCCTTAATGGAGATGAAACTGGCCTCGCACTGGTTGGCAAGCGCGCGCGCGATCAACGTCTTGCCCGATCCCGGAGGGCCTGCCAGCAGCACGCCGCGCGGCGGCTCGACCTTTGCATTGCTGTAGACTTCCGGGTAGCGCAGCGGCCACTCCACAGCCTCCGTCAGCATATCTTTGGTCTTCTCCATACCGCCAATATCATCCCACGATGTTTCGCTGACCTCCACATAGACCTCGCGCGTGGTCGAAGGCTCGACTTCGCGCAGCGCGGCCTGGAAATCAGCCATCGTGATGCTCAGGTTGACCAGCGTCTCGTAGGGGATATAGCCGCGCTGGTAATCGATATAGGGCAGCACGCGGCGCAGGGCGATCATGGCCGCCTCGCGGCAGAGCGCCTCCAGATCGGCTCCGACGAAGCCGGGCGTCAATTGCGCCAGGCGGGCGAAGTCGATGTCGTTGGCCAGCGCGGCCTCGCGGCTGTGGATGCGCAGGATTTCCATGCGCCCGCGCACATCCGGCACGCGCAGGGCAATCTCTCTATCGAAGCGGCCAGGCCGACGCAGGGCCGGGTCAAGCGCGTTGGGCTGGTTGGTCGCGCCGATGACTACCACCTGCCCGCGCGAGGCCATGCCATCCATCAACGCCAGCAACTGCCCGACGATACGCCGCTCTACCTCGCCGCCCGTCTCGGCACGCCGGGGAGCCAGCGCGTCTATTTCATCAATGAAGATGATGCTGGGGGCGCGTTTCTGCGCCTCCTGGAAGACCGAGCGCAGCCGCGACTCGCTCTCCCCGTAAAACTTATTGATGACCTCCGGCCCGTTGATGTTGAAGAAGGCCGCGTTGGTCTCAGCCGCCACCACGCGGGCGATCAGCGTCTTGCCGGTGCCGGGAGGGCCATAGAGCAGGACGCCTTTGGGCGGCTCCACGCCCAGGCGGTCGAAGACGGCGGGGTACTTCAACGGCAGTTCGATCATCTCGCGGATGCGCTGCAATTCTTTGCCCAGGCCGCCGATATCTTCGTAGCTGACGCGACCGGGGCCACCGTTTTGCGCGCCTCGTGCCTGTGCCTTGACAAGGGTTCCGGTTTGCACCAGCACCGCCTCGACATCCGTAACAGGCTGCGGCTGCACCGGTGGCTCTATCGCGGTCAGTTCGCCCGTCTTGCGCTTCTGCAAGCCGTAGCTGGGCGTCGCGGGCGTCGTGCTGATAATCAGGAATTCACGGGGGGCCGCGCCGGGCGTTCCCACGCGCAGCAGGTCGCCGATCACCACCGGCAAGCCCACCAGATAGCGAGCGATATATTGCAGGTCACTCTCCTGAATCGGCGCGCCCCCGCTTAAAGGCAACAGCGTAATCTTCTCGGCGTTGCGCACCTTCGCCTTACGCACCGTCACGCGCTCGCCCAGCCCTGATGCGCTGTTCTGCCGCACCTGGCTATCCATCTGAATCGTCTGCTGGCCGCGATCTACCAGCGCGCTCGGCACCACCTTCGCCGCCGTCGTGCGATTGCCCGTCACCAGTACGATATCGCCCGCCTGGCAGCCCAGCCGCGCCATATCCGCCGGGTCGATCCGCGCCACGCCGCGCCCAACCTGAAAGCCCTCAATCACCACCAGTTGCAAACTGTCAACCGTCTGCGGCTCCTGTGTCTGCGCCGCCGGTTGCGCGGGAGCCTGTGCCTTGCCATTTGCCGTCAATGGAGTTGTCGGTGTTCCTGAAGTTCTATTATACAGGGGCCTGTTCGCTGTTGGCTGCTTCCCCGGCTCATTGCTGCCTGAAACGCTCGTATCTTCCATAAATTCCCTCTTGTCGTATAGATAATATAGAGATGAATGATATCGTTGATTTTACACCATCTTTATTACGACGAAAAGGGGGAAAAGTTGGAGAATGCGTACAGCAGGAACACAGGTCGGTTGAATGCATTCAACCGACCTGTGTTCCTGCTGTACGCATTCTCCAATGTGAACTTATCGTTTCGCGTTCCACAGCGTGACGCGGGCGTTGCGGCTGGAGGTGTGGCCAGCCTTGACGATAGTGCGGCGCAGGAAGTAGCCGCCGATCAGCACAAGTAGAGAGATGAGCAGGCCGCGCCCGTTGCGCGCTTTTGTGCGCCGGAACAGCGAGAGCGTTGAAAGCAGCCAGGGAAGGAGCAGGCCGCCGCCAACGACGACATTCCAGAAGGCTGGCCCCTGCTCGCCCGGCCCGGCCCCGGCCAGCGCGCGGCCTGCCCGGTTGCTGCCCCGCAGGAAGCGGAAGAGCCAGGTCATTTCGAGCAGCAGCGCGACCCATTCCAGTCGTTCCAGCTTGTGCAGGGCGCTGGCGGGCGCGCCGAAGATGCGCAGCACCAGGGAGATCAGCGCCGTGCTGGTCGAGGTGGCCGAAGTGGCGAAGAGCGCGCCGAGCAGCTTACTGCGCGACCAGAGCGGCACGCTGGTCGCCGCCAGCAGCACGCCGGTATAGCTGCCGAGGAAGAGACCGGCGAAGAGGCCGGGCAACGCAATGAGTCTGCGCGGCAGGGCTTTGAGCAAGGCTGGCCCCCACCAGTCGCCGAACAACCCGTCGTGCGCGGCCTGCAGCACAGCCATCACGCCGCTGAAGAGCGAGAACGTGACCAACCCCCACGTTCCCATCGACATCGGCGACTTTACCTTGAAGACGCGCAGCATGTGCAGGAAGCGTTCCGGCCTGCCCAGGTCTTTGATGAGTAAGGGCGGGCAGGGCAGCAACGCCAGCAGCGAGAGATAATAGCCCGCGCGCGCAGTGGCGCGGTCTTCTTTCGAGCCAAAGAGCGAGGCAACGGTAGCGATCACATAGCAGCCGGCGGCCAGCCCGCCAAAAAAGAAATACCAGATGATCTCCCAGTGCCACGTTGGCTCTTTAAGAACCGGGTAATCATAATAGGTTGGCTCCTCCAGTTCCCGTTCCGGTTCTGGAGTGTAGCCCGTTGCCAGCGTTGCCAGTTGCTCAATCACCTCCGGCGAGGTGAGGCTATTGCGGATGGCCAACAGCGACGCCTCAACAGGAGCGGGAAGACGAGTTTCCTGCATGCGAAAACCCCCTGTTTATTGTCTATCGCAGGCGCACGATCGATCGTGCGCCTGCGTTATTCACGGAAGAAAAGGATGGTAAACAGACCCAGAATGGCCGCCGTCACGATGGTCCAGAACGAGGCCGGGGCGACATTATTGACCGGGCGCGGCGGGTCGGCTGGCAGGTTGTACACCTCTGGCTCATCCAGCAGCAGGAAGAAGGAGTTGAGGCCGCCGTCGAGGATGTTATCATCGACGCCGTACAATCGCGCCTCCTGCACCCCCTGCTCGTGCAGGAAACCGAGCCGCTCGCGCGCATGCGCCTTGAGCTGCTCCACCTCACCATACTGGATGGAGTCGGTCGGGCAGACTTTGGCGCAGGCCGGTTCCATACCGTCCTTCATGCGGTCGTAGCAGAGCGTGCATTTGCGCGCGGTGAGCGTGCCATAGTCGTCGCGGGCAATCACGCCGAAGGGGCAGGCGACGACGCAGTAGCCGCAGCCGTTGCAGATATCCTGCTGCACGTAGACGGTATCGTACTCGGTGCGAATGATCGCGCCCGTCGGGCAGGCCTCGTGGCAGGGAGCGTTGGCGCAGTGCTTGCACACATCGCTGCGCATCAGCCAGCGTTCACTGTTGAAGAAGGGCAGGGCCGTTCCCGGCGGCGTCTCCGGGATCAGACCATCGCTCTTTGCCGCCGCGACACGGTCAAACAGTGGCAGGGGCGGCGGTAGCGGCGTGGGACTGATCTGCTCGATGAACTGCACGTGCCGCCAGGCGATGGCGCTTAACGACTGTGTATTGTCGTAGCTTGTCCCCGTCCACGCCGGGTCTTTTGCACGCAGCTGGTTCCACTGCTTGCAGGCCACCTCACAGGCTTTGCAGCCGATACAGAGGCTTGTATCGGTGAAAAAGCCCATGGCAGGCTGCGGTGGGGGCGGCGGAACCTTGCTGCCCACAAAGGTCGAGACAACGGCATAGGCCGGTTGCCACTGCGGATAACGCGGAATCGCCGTCGGCTGGTTTGTCGATTCAACCGCCATAAGCGCACACCTCCTCTAAAGCAGTCTGCCGGGGCGAATATTGCAGGTGAACGCCTTCGCCTCTTCAATACTCACATTTGGTTCCAGCACCATATGTGCCAGGTCATTGGTAATGCCGCCCGTCACGCGTCCCTGATAGCCCCAGTGGAACGGCAGGCCGATTTGATGCACGAGACGGCCTTTCATACGCAGGGGCCGCACGCGCCGCGTGACCATCGCTCTCGCCTCGATCTCCCCGCGCGGCGTGCTGATGATGATATAGCTGCCATGCTTGATCTTTTTCTCCGCCGCCAGTTCCGGGCTGATCTCCGCGAAGAGCGCCGGTTGCAGCGCGTCGAGCCAGGGCAGCCAGCGCGTCATCTGCCCGCTGACGTGATGTTCCGTCAGGCGATAGGTGGTGATGATGATGGGATAGCGTTCGTCGCCCACGCTCGCCAGCGTGTTGAGCGGCATGCCGCTGAAGTAGCGGGCGGCAGGATTGCTCTGCTGAGCGTAAACAGGGTTATGCACGGGCGATTCTGCCGCCTCATAGTGCGCCGGCAGCGGGCCATCGCGCAGCCCTTTGGGGACATAGAGCCAGCCTTTGCCATCGGGCTTCATAATAAACGGGTCCGTGCCGGAGAGCGCGTCTATGCCGACTGCTCCGGGCTGTGGCCTGTAGCTCGGCGGTTTGTTAACCGGGAAGTCCGGCACATCATAGCCCGTCCATTTCTGCTCCGCCTCGTCCCACCAGACATACTTCTTGCGCTCCGACCAGGGACGCCCCTGCGGATCCGCCGAGGCGCGGTTATAGAGAATGCGCCGGTTGGCAGGCCAGGAAAAGCCCCATTCCAGGAAGGTGCGACTGCCCGTGTTGATGCGTGAGGCCGCGCGGTTATTGTCGGGAGCGGGATAGACGCCGCTATAAATCCACGAGCCGCACGCCGTCGTGCCATCAGCCTTCAGCGCCGTGAAACCGGGAACATGGGGCGCATCGCGCAGACTGTATGGCCCGCGTTTCTCACCCTCCCCCTGCTCAGGCGGGAAGACGTAGTAGCCGTTGATCTCTTTGAGAACCAGCAGCGCATCCGGTTCGCCGGGAACGCTCGCGCCCTCTTTCTCATAATCCCAGGTCAGCGCCTGAATAGCCTCATCTCGCGGCAGCGTGCTGCCCGCGTACAACTGCTTCAGCCGCTTGCCTATATTGTAAACGAACCAGAGGTCTGAGCGAGCCTCGCCAGGGGGATCAGCCGCCTTATCGCGGTACTGCAACAGGCGCTGCGTATTGGTAAACGTTCCCTCTTTCTCCACCGAGGAAGCCGCCGGGATGAAGAAGACCTCCGTCTTGATCTGGCTCGGATCCACGATATCCGGCGAGTGCTGCGGCCCCTTATACCAGAAAGCCGCCGTCTCTGTTTCATAGAGATCGAGAACAACCATCCAGTCCAATTGCTGCAAGGCTTTGCGTTGCAGACGAGAATCGGTGCTACCGGCGGCGGGATTCTCGCCGAAGAGGATCATGCCGTTGACTTTGCCGGCCAGCATATCGTAGGTGGTCACCAGGTGGGAATGATCGCCGGTAATCTTGGGAATCCAGCGATAGCAGCAATTGCCGTCCTCCTCCTCTGAGGCTGTGCCATACCATGCGCGAAGCAGGCTGCGCATGTAGGCGGGGATGTTCGACCACCAGCCAAATTTCTGCCCGGCAGAAGTCAGATACTCGTCCAGCGTTTGCTGTGGCAGGGAACTGGCATGTTTACCGGTTGCCTCACCCCAGGTCGTAACCGTTGGTCTGTCTTCCGAGGCCTGCACCTGTGGCTCCAGCATCGCCGCAGGTTGCGGCATATAGCCGGAGAGCAGATCGTAGAGCGTCGGCACATCGGTCGAACCCTGAATAGAGGCGTGGCCGCGCAGGGCCATGATGCCGCCGCCGGGACGGCCAATATTGCCCAGCAGAAGCTGCATAATTGCCCCCGCACGAATGATCTGCACGCCCTTCGATTGCTGTGTCCAGCCGACGGCGTAGCACAGCGCGCTCGTGCGCTCGCGCCCGGAGTTCTCGGCCAGCGTGCGCGCCACCGCCTCCCATTGTTCGCGCGGCACGCCGCATACCTGCTCCACCATCTCCGGCGTATAGCGCGCGAAGTGGCGGCGCATAATCTGGAAGACGCACTGCGGATTTTGCAGCGTCGGATCCGTCAATGGCCAGCCATTGGCGTCGCGCTGGTAGTCCCAGGTTCCCTGATCGACATAGTTCCCCGTCTGCGGGTCGTAGCCGGAGAAAATACCGTCCAGGTCTTCCGTATCGCGGTATCGCTCATCAACGAGCGCCGAAGCGTTTGTATAGTTGACCACATACTCGTGGAAGTAGAGATTGTTTTCCAGCAGGTAGCGAATGATCGCGCCCAGAAAGACGATATCGCTGCCTGCGCGAATAGGAACATAGAGATTGGCCAGCGCCGAGGTGCGCGAATAATGCGGGTCGACGTGAATGACCTTCGCGCCCCGCTCTTTAGCCCTGACGACATTGGCAAAGGCGACCGGATGGGCCTCGCCCATGTTGCTGCCCATAATCAGAATACAGTCACTGTTGACCAGGTCCTGCGGGAAAGTGGTGGCCCCACCTCGTCCAAGCGATGTACCCAGACCGGGTACGGTGGAGCTGTGTCATATACGGGCCTGGTTCTCGATGGGGACAATGCCGAGGCCACCGTTGAAGAGTTTCTTCATCAAATAGTTCTCTTCAACGTCCAGCGTCGCCCCGCCCAGCAATTCAATCGCCAGCGTGTGGTTGACCTCGCGCCCATCGGGCAAGCGTTCGACAAAGGTGCGGTCGCGCGTCTCCTTGATGCGCTGCGCGATCTGCTCCATCGCCCACTCCAGCGACTTCCTCTCCCAGTGATCGCTATAGGGCGCGCGGTACATAACGTGCGTCTGGCGGCTGGGGTTGATGGCATACTGGAAGGTCGATGCGCCCTTCGGGCAGAGCGTGCCGTGATTGATCGGGCTATCGGGATTGCCCTCGATATCGATGACCCTGCCGTCTTTAACATAGACATTCAGGCCGCAGCCCACCGCGCAGTACGGGCAGACGCTGTGAAACAGCTGTGCATCACGGATACGGGGGGCTTTCTCAACGCTCTCAACGCTGAATGGTTGAGTTCTGGAGCCGATTTGAAGCGCCTCTGCAATAACTGTTTGAACCGGCTCTGGTAGTGGAATCCGTTCTTCCATAGAACACTTCCTTGAACTAGTTGAAAGAAGACAAACATCGGTGACGAAGCTGCGTAATTCCCACGTTTACGGCCTTACTGGCTGCTACTACTATTGTACCACGCCGTGACAGGTCACGTGTACGTTTTTTGCCCGGAAAAGAGAGGCAGCAGGCAAAGCAAATGGTATCTCTGCCCTGCCTGCTTCCCTGTTTGAAGCATTCCCGCAATTACCTGCCGCCGGTGGCGATCCGGGCCATATTCTCGCTGGCCTGTCTGTTTGCCAGTACGCGAGCGATCAGAGGCAGCACCGCGCTCACCAGCATGATGACGGCAATGATGTACAATGCCAGTTTATAATCGATACTGGCGATCAGCAACGGGCCGATGATCGCCCCCGCGCTCCACGCGGTGAGCATGGCGCCGTAGATGGTGCCGGCGTTCTTCGGGCCGAAGAAATCGGCGGCGAAGGCGGGCATGGTGCCAAAGCCGCCGCCATAGCACAGGCCGACGATGGCCGCCGGAACCAGCAGTAAGGTGAAGTTGGTCACTGAGGGCATGAGGGCAAAGACTACCACCTGGATGAGGAAGAGGCTCAGGAAGGTCAGAGGGCGCGTAATCGTATCGGAGAGCCAGCCCCAGAAGAGACGACCCACGCCATTGAATATCGAGATGACGCTGACGATCAAAGCGGCAGTGATGGGCGTGACGCCGGTGAACTTCTGCGCCAGCGGCGAGGCCACCGAGATGAGCGCCGCCCCGGCGGTGACGTTCAGCGTCAGGATCAGCCAGAGCAGGTACCAGCGCGGAGAGCGCAGGGCCTCCGGCAGCGTGTATTCACGGGCAGAGCTGACCGCCTGCTGCTTCTCCGAAGGCGTCCAACCCGCAGGGGCAAAGCCATCCGGGGCGCGGCGGAAAAACTGCGCAGCCGCCACCACAATGACCAGGTAGGCAATTCCCAGGTAGATGAAGGTCGTCTCTACCCCCACCGACTTGATCAAAGCGGCTGCGACTGGCCCGGTAATCAGCGCGCCGCCCCCGAAACCGGCCACCGCCAGCCCGGTAATAAAGCCGCGCCGGTCCGGGAACCACTTAATCAGCATGGCCAGCGCCACAATATAGCCCAGGCCGAGGCCAATGCCGCCAATAATGCCGTAGGTCAGGTAAAGAACGATCAGGTTGGGCGCGGAAAAGCCCGCCAGGATGACGCCGATGCCATAGAGAAGCCCGGCGGCGGTCGCAATCGTGCGCGGCCCGAAGCGGTTATTCAGGTAGCCGCCGAAGCCCGCCGTCACGCCCAGCGCGACCAGCGTCAGCGTAAAGGTCAGGTTCGCCGCCGGTTTCGAGGCGTTGTAGAGCTTCATGACCGGCGTCAGGAAGACGCTCCAGGCATAGACTGCACCCAGGGCAAGCTGCATGAGAAACGCAGCGCCGGCTATCACCCAGCGATTGGGCAATGAGGAAGAAGCTGCCGATGAGCTACTCACGTGAAACTCCTCTCTGATGGTTCCATCAATCAAACGGACTGCATCTGCATAGAAAATGCCTGTTGCGAGCCAACAGGGAAGGGATAACGCCGCTAAACAACGGTAGGAGATGACACGAGTACATTACATGCGCGCCTAACAGGTAGAACGCACCTCTCAATCTGGCAGAAACCCTGCCGACTATATTATATTGACAGGACTATAAAGTGAAGTATACATGCTCCGGGGGATAATAACAATAGCAGCAATATATATCTATCTCAGTAAAAATACCTACCCGTACAAAGCCCTGACCCTGTCATTGTGAGTGCTGCGAAGCATGACAGGGGTCAGGGCTTTACTCAGCAGTTTCTCAGCGAATTCTTATCAAAATATTACCAAAGTACCAGATTCGCCCACAATTCTCTTGCATAACCTGTACTATCTGGGATATACTAGCCACATGTCTGGAAAAGACATAAAGATACATCGATGTACAGAAAGAACAATGTAGATACAGCTTAAGTGTAACAGCGGCAGAATAGTCTGTACAGTAGCAAGCAGCATAGAAGGGTACACAGAGTCCACATGGAAATGCCTCCACAGGGAAATCCACCAGGCGGGCCAGACAGCCCGCGTTCAACGCAGAAAACAAAGAAGCGTAATCTCTGGCTGCGGGTCGGGCTGCCAGCCCTGTTCGTCTTGCTGGGGGTCGCGCTGATTAGCTTTGCGGTCGCCCGTGTCGTCAATATCACCGTCGGGCAGGGTAATGTGCGGGAACTGCCAATCAGCAGCGTCCTCAACATGGCCGATCACCACCAGTTGAAGGCGGTTACGCTCAGCGGCAGTGATATTTACGCCACCGGGACGAACGGGCAGCAGTATCACGCGGTTAAAGAGGATGGGCAGACGGTAACGGATGAACTGCGCCGCGATGGTGTGGCAGTGACGGTAAATGACGGACAATCTTCCCAGTGGGTGCAGGGGCTGCTCGATCTGCTCCTGATCGCGGTCATCGCCGGGACGGTACTCTTTTTGATTCGTCGCGGCGGCATTGGCGGTCAGGTTATGCCCTTTGCGCGTTCGCGGGCCAGGCGCTTCAACGAATCGCATCCATCCGTCCTTTTCAAAGATGTGGCAGGGGTGGAAGAGGCGAAGGCCGAGCTACAGGAGATTGTCGAATTTCTCAAGTACCCGGAACGTTTCACCAGCATGGGCGCTCGCATTCCCAAAGGGGTGCTGCTCGTCGGCGCGCCCGGCACGGGCAAAACGCTTATCTCCCGTGCGGTGGCCGGCGAGGCCAATGTCGCCTTCTATAGCGTGAGCGGCTCTGAATTTGTCGAGATGTTCGTCGGCGTTGGCGCAGCGCGCGTGCGCGACCTCTTCAAAGAGGCCAAAGACCACTCGCCCTGCATCGTCTTCATCGACGAAATCGATGCCGTTGGCCGCCAGCGCAATAATTCCGGCCTGAGCGGCAACGATGAGCGCGAGCAGACGCTCAATCAGTTGCTCGTCGAGATGGATGGCTTCGAGAAGGATACCAACGTTGTCGTCATCGCCGCCACCAACCGGCCAGATGTCCTCGACCCCGCTCTGTTGCGCCCCGGTCGCTTCGATCGCCAGGTCATGCTGGACAAGCCCGATATTCGCGGGCGTCTCGCCATCCTGGAAGTCCACGCGCAGGGCAAGCCGCTGGCCGAGGATGTCACCCTGCACGATCTGGCGCGCCAGACCGCCGGTTTCTCCGGCGCCGACCTCGCCAACATGCTCAACGAGGGCGCGCTGCTCGCCGCCCGGCGCGGCAAAACGGTTATCCAGAAAGACGACTTTGAAGAGGCCATCCTGCGCGTTATGGCCGGGCCGGAGCGCAAGAGCCGCGTGATTACCGAGGCCGAAAAAGCCATCATCGCCTACCACGAGGTCGGCCATGCCATCGTCATGCGTTCCATGCCCGGCGCCGACCCGGTGCGCAAAGTGCAGGCCATCGCCAGGGGTATGGCTCTCGGCGTGACCGTACAGTCGCCATCCGAAGACCGCTATCTCATGCGCCGTTCCGAACTACTCGCAAAGATGGCCGGCGCCATGGGCGGGCGCGCGGCGGAGGAGATCATCTTTGGCGACATCACCACCGGCGCCAGTCAGGATATTGAGTACGTGACCAACATCGCGCGCCGTATGGTCTGCGAGTTCGGCATGAGTCCGCTCGGCAATATCCTCATGAAAAAGGATGCTGAGGGCAATGCCACCATCAGCCCGGAGACCGCTGCCCGCATCGACCAGGAGGTCGCCCGCCTCGTCGACCAGTCCTACCAGACCGCGCTCGACATCCTGCGCCAGAAAAAAGATAAACTCATCGCCATCGCCGAGCATCTCATCGAAGTCGAAACCATCGACGGCTCCGAACTCGACGCCATGCTCTTCGGCGATGCCGCATAAATAAAGAGCGAAAATGACCAGAACATTTATCGCGCTTGAATTCAACGAAGCCGTGCAACGCTATCTCAGCGAAGTCATTCGCGAGATGGCGTTGGCCTTGCCCTCCCTGCGCTGGGTCAACCCTGCAGGCATCCACCTCACCCTTGCTTTCCTGGGCGAACTGGACGATGAACAACTTGCGCAGGCCATCGCCGCCACTGAAGCCGCCGCCAGCTCTGCACCCCCCTTTACCTACCGACTCACCCACCCCGGCGTCTTTGGCTCTTCGCGCTCCCCCCGCGTCCTCTGGATGGGCATTGAGGATCAGCTCGGCAGACTCAACCAGCTTCAGCGCACTCTCAACCGCCAGCTAGAGCAGCACGGCTTCGCAGTCGAGAAACGCCCCTTCTCCCCCCATCTCACGCTTGCCCGCATCAAAGCCCCGCTCACCCCCGACGAGCAGCAAGTCTTGCAGCGTCTGCTCGCCGACCCACGCCTCTCTCGGCCCTCGCCGCCTTACCACGTCAACGCCCTCGCTGTCATGAAGAGCGAACTGGCGCGTACAGGGGCAAGATATTCAGCTATAAGAGAGGTACCATTCGGAAGATAAGCCGAAATCAGCTTCCAGCCTTACCCGGCATGAGCGCGAGCAGAAGAGGTTAAGCAGCAGGCTGCGAACTGAGTATCGCTCGTGCTACAGTTTCATCGAAGGTATCTGCGAGCGCATTGATCGTTTCATTGAGCGCGGCCAGTTGCGCCGTACGCTCCGCCTTTTGTTGCGCCAGTGGTACCAGTGCAGGAAAACGCCTGCGCACCAGGTTTATCAATATTTGCTGCGCTGCTTCGCTTTTTCCCTCATTTCGACCTTCTTCTCGACCCAATGCCCGTTGCTGTTGGATAAACTCATCCTCTTCGATGAGCTGGTCGAAAACATCGAGACGCTGCTGAACTTTGCTTTTGTCTTCGGGTGTAATCATTTCACTCCTCCTGAGAAACAGGTTCAACCAGAACAGGCGCCGCGCTAACTTGCGTTCATTGTCTCCATAATATTGTATCATCTCGTCGATCGCCTGCAGAAGAAGCCGCGCGTCGACGTTTTTCATGGTGGGCAACAGCGTGTACATGCTGATGGCATGGTCTTCCACAAACTGCCGACCATCTATATGCCAGAGAGGGACAACCCGAAAGTGGAAGTGGAGCAGTTCCTCGTCTCCGCTCATCTCTTTCAACACTGGCTCAACAACGTCGGTTTTGAAGAGGTAGATCACCATTGAGATAACGGGACGAAGGTATTGCAGCAGCAGTTCGGCATGGTAGGCGTGCATGCGATAAGCCATGAGCGCGTCGGCGCCGACCTGGAATTCGAGATGGAAGATGTGCGGCAGGTTGCGATAGTGCATGCTGTAGGCTCGATCCACCCGTCTGGGGGCAGGAAGCACCTCGATATCCAATGGCTCGATCAAGGTCGCTCCCGGCAAGAAATAGGCCAGGATGGCAGCGGTGTCTTCCCTGAGTAAGGCTTTCATCGAACTATCATAAGGCTGATTGGAGCTGGTCATGGGCAGTGTATTCCCCCCTGCATTGTAGTGCCAGCATCATATCATACTGCTGGTTCCCTGACCATAAAAGGATGACTTTTGTCTTTCTATTGAGAAGCCTGAGCAGAGTGAGCGAGCAGCGCCCGCACAAAATCTTCCACGCACGCTTTCACAATGCGCGTAAACCTCTGCTGCACATCAGCATTGTACGGCTCTGCCAGCGGCAAAAACTTCTCCCGCTTTGTCCCCCGGGCGCTGATGGCATACACGCTGTCCTCGTCAACATTCGGCACATTCCCGAAGGCAATATCTCTATCCGACGGCAGCGCAATCCGCATCTCTTCGCGCTGGTAGCTCTGGAAGCCGATTACGGTAAACCTTGAGAGTGTAGCAAAGCCGCCCTTCACGGTCACGCTCAGTTCACGATTATGTAACAGCGTCCTGAAGGTATAGACTGTCTGCGTCTCCCCGAACGGATCATCGGCTCGCGCTTCAAAGTATGCCGTTCTTTCCTCGCTTTCCCTCCCCTTTGCCCTTGCTATAACCGTCAAACCATGCCCGACCAGCGAGGCCACCGCCGCGACATCTTCTAATGTATGGAGTTGACTGATATCGACAATTTCTACAAAACGTTTGAGGCTATTCAGTGAATAGATATACTCCCCCGGACTAATCCCTGTCTTCTCCCAGGGCCACAGTTGAAACTTCCCGTTCTGCATCCTGTCTTCCCAAACACGCTCTCGCACCTGTTTTCTACAAACCAGTATTTGTTTATCTCACGGGTACTTTCCACAGGGAGTTTCAGGATGAGCTACTACTGCGCCCGCTCTCTGTTCTCTCACAGTATATCCTCTCACTTCAGCGCATACCCCATGTACGACCCCGACAGATTGTTGCTCTGCTGCCATCTCAGGATTTTCCCCGCCTCGGCGTAGGAAATTTCCCCGCGCTTGCGTTTCAGCAAGGTGCGCAGGATCGTGATAGGATTGGCCGCCGGGGTCATGCCCTTCAGATCCCGGTTGGCGAGTCCGTTGCGCTGCATGATAGCGATCAGTTCTCGCGGCTTGATGAACTGCCGCCAGTCGTGCAGGTTAGGCGGCATGAAGCGTGTGGGCCGCCACTCCTGCGCCATCTTGATTAGAACAAGCTTGCTCAGCAGCGTGCGGTTGATCGTGTCGTAGAAAAAGATGCCGCCCGGTTTGAGGACGCGGGCGATCTCGCCGACGACCTGCGCCAGATTGCTTACATGTTCCAGTACATCGCAGCAATACACGATATCGAATGTGGCATCGGCGAACGGCAACTGCTCGCCGACGCCCGCGAGATAGGTGATATCCAGCCCCGATTGCTGCGCGTGCGCCCTGGCGGTGACAAGAGAACGCTCAGACGGATCAATGCCCGTCACCTTGCAGCCCAGGCGCGCGAACTCCTCGGCCAGCAGCCCGCCGCCGCAGCCAACATCCAGCGTCTCCTTCCCGCGTGGCTCTACCTTCAACTGCTCGATCAATATCCGCCGGAAATAGCCGAAGCGTACCGGGTTCAGCCACAGCAGCAACATGCTGAACACCTCATTCTCATCCCACCAGGTATCGCTCATGCGGTTATAGAGGTCATTATCAACCGGCATGCCATATCCTTTCGCCTTTTGTTACACGGATTGTACCCGCCAGTCGGCCAATAGTAAAGGTTTGACAGCCCATTTTCGCTTGCATACTATGCAAACAGGAGGCTTTTACCATGAATAACAACATTGCCAGGGACCAGATCTCTCTGATCCCGTTTGATGCCACTTCTCCCTATCTGGATGGAGCGGTGCAGGTCTATATCGCGACATGGCCCGCAAACGAGCAGGAGATTCGTAGCTTTATCGCGCGCTACGCAGGCTATCCCGGCTTTCGCGGCTACGTGGCGCTTTTGAATGACGAGGTAGTCGGTATGGGCTTCGGCACGCAATCGCTACCGGGCCAGTGGTGGCATGACAAAGTAGCCGCGCACGTCGGCCCCGATCATCCCGCGCTGCAGGATAGCTGGGTACTGATCGATCTCGCTGTTCTGCCAGCGTACCGTAGTCACGGCATCGGCACGCTGCTGCACAACGCCCTGCTAGAAAACCAGCCCTACCGGTACGCTCTGCTCTCTACTGAAGTCAGCAACACCGGTGCGCGCCGCCTCTACGAGCGCCTCGGCTGGCGCTATCTGCACCCCGGCTTCGTCTTCAATCCAGGCCAGCAGCCCTTTGTGGTGATGTGTAAAGAGGTGAGGTAAGGTCCGCTACTGCTCCGAGAGCGGGAGGCCACCCGCCACCCTGACAGGCCACCGGCAAGGGGTAGCCCCATAGGCGTTCACTTAAGCCAGTGCCAACGCAGGGCAGGCCACCGGCAAGGGGTGGCCCTACTCTAACTACGGACGTTTGTAGGGTTGCCGTAGTAGAGTAGGGCCACCCCTTGCCGGTGGCCTGGAAGTGGTGGGCGGCCACGCGGCCAGAACGCAGGCCAGTTCACAGCCTATCCAGCGTGCGGCGTGCAGGGGTTGGGGAACACACCGCTACTGGAGTCGCCGAAATACCATTGCAGGTTGGGTTTGCCGTATTCGGCTTCGCGTCCGAAGTCGTTCGTGGTCATACCGCGAATATCGTTTCCTACCGTGAAGACACAGCTTGCGCCGTGACCGGCCTGGGCGTAGAACGGATAGAAGACCGCGCCCGGCGGTGGTACGGTGCAGCCCGCGCCGCTGGAGGTGCAGGTGCTTTCGGACGCGCCCACTTCTGTGTCGAAGTACATGGATGGGTAGGGATGGCTGTATTCATCGTCGCCGGGTGCCTCACTGACCGGGCCAACGCCGTTGCCCAGTATGGAACTGATCTGAATCGAGGTGGGCGTATTGCGCGTGCCGTCGGGCCAGTCGGGCAGGTAGGAGGTGCCATCAAAGTCCAGGTCGCCGCCGGTGCGGAAATCCAGGCAGCCGGGCAGGGTCGGGCCTTTGAAGCAGGGAGGGTCATCTTTATCGCCGTCTCCATGCACGCCCGGCGTGAAATGGCCGATTTCGACATCGAAGCCGATATTGTTCTGGCCCGCACCCCAGTTGAGGAAGTTTCCAAATTTAGCCGTCGAGTACTCTGGCCGGAAGTTGTAGGGGGTGGGCGCGCAGGTATTGACGTTCAGGCTCTGGAAGCCATTTTTCCCGCTGGCCACCATGAAACCTGTCGCTCCAGTTGTCAGATCGTCCACCTTCGTCAGCAACCCGTTGGGTGTATCCTTCAGCGTCACGCGCAGGGTATCGCCCTGGTTCATCAGCAGCGTGTTGGCGTTGGGCGTGAAGGTAGCGTTGGTCTGATCTGCCGGTCCCGGAGGGCCTGCGGGAACGCCGTTGGTCTGGATGAAGGCGAAATTGACCGGCTCGGTGCAGTTGGGGTTGCAGGTAACGAAATTCGGCGTGCATTCCAGACTGTCGATGTTGAGCGCGGCACACCAGTGCGAGCGGTCACAGCTGATACGGCTGATAAACGGGTAGAAGCCAGGAGGATAGAATTGCAACTCTAAGAAGGCGCTGCCGGACGTGTTGGTATCGCCCAGGAAGCGCGGCGCGTGGTTGCTATCGCTGGCGGGCGTACAGGGCGTCTGCGGGTAGCCGTTGGGGTCGCAGAGAACCATGCCAAACCAGAAGGTGATATAGTTCTCGAAGGTCTGCGTAGCGGGTAGCGCATGTTCCGTTGGCAACGTAACCTGCCATTGCATGTTGCTGCCGGAGCCGGGCGAGTTCGAGAAGAAGCTCATCGTTGGCTCGTCGTGTCCAACATAATGCCCGTTGTCGTAGCCCCGTCCGCCATCGTAGCCGCCGAAGTCGATACAGGCAAGATCGGGTTTGATATCCTTCTGGATGGCGCTATCATTGTTGCAATCCAGTCCGCCTCTGGCGGGAAATTGCGCGCCTGTTGCGTGTGCTGGCTGAAGATTGTGCGCGGAGATCGAGAAAGGAATGGCGAAAGCCGCGACAGCCAGCGTACATGCAAAGAGCGTCAGGGCGAGTTTTGACCTGCTCAGATTTTTTATCATCGAAATCTCCCCACAAAATTGAAAAACAATGCTCGAACGTGTTCATGGGCCAGGTGGGTGAGCGATACGTGAAAAAGGAGACATCAGGTATTTCTGATATCTCCTTTTCTTAAAGAGACGCGCTTACAATCAGTTATGCGGCGTGCAGGGATTGGGTCTGATGCCGCCACTGGCAGTACCGAAGAACCAGGGCAGGTTCGGTGTGCCGTACTGCTGATCGCGACCGAAATCGTTGATGGTTGCGCCGCGAATATCGTTGCCGAAGGTAAAGACGCAGCCTGCGCCATGACCAGACTGGGCGTAGAACGGATAGAAGACCGCGCCCGGAGGCGGCACGGTGCAGCCGGAGCCATCCGGGTTGCAGGTACTCTCGGAGGCCAGCACGTCGGTCTCGAACATCAGCGAGGAGTAGGGATGCGTGTACTCATCATCGCCGGGTGACTCGCTAACCGGGCCGACGCCGTTGCCGAGGACTGAGCTGATTTTGAGCGAGGTGGGCGTATGTGATGTGCCATCAGGCCAGTCGGGCAGGTAGGAGGTGCCGTCAAAGTCGATATCGCCGCCCTGAGCGAAATCCAGACAACCGGGCAGCGTCGGACCCTTGAAGCAGGGAGCATCATCTGCGTCGCCATCGCCATTGACGCCGGGCGTGAAGTGGCCGGTCTCAACGGCGAAACCAACATTGGCCTGTAGAGCTGCCCAGGGGACGAAGTTACCAAACTTCGCGGTCGAGAATTCAGGATGGAAGGTGAAATTGGTTGGCGCGCAGCTATTGACGTTCAGGCTCTGAAAGCCGTTCTTTGCGCTGGCCACCATGAAGCCAGACTGGCCCGTCGTCAGATCATCTATGCGGTTGATTAAACCGCCGGGAGTATCCTTAATGGTAATCTTGAGCGTATCGCCCTGGTTCATCAGCAGGGTCTGGGAGTTGGGCGTGAAGGTGGCTGCGGTGGCGCTGGCCGGTCCCGGAGGGCCTGTGGGAACGCCATCCATCTGGATGAAGGCGAAGTTGGTCGGCTCGATGCAGTTGGGGTTGCAGAAGGCGAAGCCATTGGTGCATTCCAGGCTATTGATATGCAACGAAGCGCACCAGTGCGTCCTGTCGCAACTGATCTTGGTGATGAACGGCGAGAAACCGGGCGGGTAGAACTGCATTTCCAGGAAATCTGACCCTGCCTTGTTCGGGTTATTCTTATCGCTATCAGGCGTGCAGGCGCCCTGCGGATACGACTGCGGGTCGCAAAGGGCCATGCTGAACCAGAAGGCAATCTGGTTCTCAAAGGTCTGCGTGGCAGGTAGGGAGTGTTCGGTTGGCAGCGTAATCTGCCACTGTACGTTGTTGCCCGAACCGGGCTGATTGGAAAGGAACTGTACTGTCGGCTCATCATGGCCGATATAGTAGCCGTTGTCATAGAAACGACCGCCATCATAGCCACGTGGATCAGTGCAAAGTGAGTCCACTTTCAACGGCTTCTGGATTTTGCTGAAGCCATTACAGTCCAGATTGCCCTGTGCGGCGAAAGCGGGCGCGGCATGCACGCTCGCGGCCTGTATAGACACAACGGCCACCGGCAACGCGATCACTGCCAGGATGACTATGCCCATCAGGCTCAGCGCCAGTCGCGAACGAAAGAGATTTCTCATGACCATCTCCCAGATGTAAATACACAATACCAGACATCAGTAACAGGAAAACTACCACTGGCGTAGAAGAAACCATGTTCATTAAAGCATAGAAATGAAAGAATACAGTTACGAGTTGGTTAAGATGTGGTAATGAAATGGCCGGAAAAGCAGGAAAATATGGAGTTTTCTCAACCGGGGAGATTGCTTTTCTCAAGAGATAAGGTATGGAAATGGGGGCTATGGCCCGCTTTCAAGCCAGGCCATAGCCCCCATTTCTATACCTCTCATCTCTCAACTAATAAATCAGGACGTGCGTGTACAGCTCCACGAAGTTGTAGAGCCAGGCGGCATCGGCTTTCGACATGTTGACGCAGCCGTGCGAGCCGTGAATGGAGTATTGCGTGCCGCCGGGGTCGAGATGCGGGAAATTCATACCGGGACCATACTCGGTACGCCACCAGCTATCGTGCAGGAAGTAGCCGTTGCTGTGGAACTGCATCGCGTAATTGATCGGCGTCGGCGGATACCATTCTGGCGAAGACTGCGGTACGTCCGCCTTGAACTCGGTGGGCGACTTTTTCCCCTCAACCCACCACGTTCCCGGCGGCGTTGGCAGGTCTGGCTGCCCCGTGACCACCAGAAAGGCGTTGACCAGCTTGCCGTTATTGTAGACGCGCAGCGCCTGCTCAGCCAGCGAGACGACCACCACTTTTGAATTCATATAGCCATAGTGTTCCATTAACTGGATATCCGTCTGGTGAACCTTATTGTACGGGGTCTTGTCGCTGAAATCGGCCACCATCGCCTGGAAATTGGTGAGGTCCATATTCAGATCTTCGACCGCCTGCTGGTAGTCCGCCATTGTCTGAGCCGAGGAAATCTCTCCTTGCAGCCATAATGGGCCGGTCGCTCCATTTGGCCCGTACTGGTAGCCGAGCGGGTAGGTGGTGTTGTTGTACGAGTCGTAATAGGTGTGCTTTTTGCCAAAATCGATGGCTTCCTGCCGCAATTTCTGGAACAGGTAGTTACACTCCGCTTTCATCGCCGGTATCTGGATGGCTTCAACATGCCCGTTCAACGTTTGCAGCGCCTTTTGATAAGCTGTGTTGCTTTTCGCGCTCTGCAGCGCCTGTTGATCGCTGCTATATTGCTGCTGATACCTCGTGACATCCCCGTTATACTGCTGCATCAAGGCGATCCACTGTTGAAATGCCTGTAGCTGCGTATTGCCCTGGTCTTGCAGCGACACAGCAACCGTTGGCGTTGGCGTGATGCCACTGCCCGAGCCGCCTGTCTGCCCTGTTGATCTGCCAGACGATATGCCGCTACATGCGCTGAGGAACACGAGGCAGCAGAGCAACGCGCCCAGCACGCCCGCCTGTAAGCGAGACCGCACGGCTGGAGATGGATATAATGTCGTTTTCTGCATATCTGCGACCCTTTATTTGTCCTGTTTCAATATCATCTTCTCTACTAATATATACGTTTTTTGGCTTCCTGTTTCAACCTTCGTAGGAAGAGGGTCTGGCTGATTGATTACTCATATATCTATTCAGACGAGCGAATACGTCATTTTGTCTCACCTGTACGCCTCGGCCCTGCAAGTTGAAGAGTTCGGCGTAACGCCCGGTTGTAGCCCGACCGGCAGCCAGATCGGGTCGATGGTATGATGGCCTCAAAAATCTGCTTGAAATTGAACCCTTCATCCAGTTGCCTTTGATCTCTTCTCGAAGCATATCGTGCGTACATATCTACCTGCCTCAAGGGACAGAAAGTTGAAACAAACTCAACCTGTCCATTATGCAACATGAGGAAATATGGATGCAATAGACACAGCGGTGGGAAAAATCTGGTCAACACAGGGGTTGACAAAAAACCAGCAGTTCGTGTATGCTCTAATACAGAAGAAATGATACTTATTTTTCCCTGGTATAGGAGCAGGAGAGAAGGTACTGATGTCAGCGATGGTTTACGCAGCACAGACAGCAATGGCGGCTGATTCCGCGCGCGCGAGCCGTATGCCCATGCCCTTCTCTATGCCAGCGAAGATGATGGCCCCTGCTGCATGTGGCACTCTCTCTACCAGTGAAACCGGCGTTACAGCGTCGGTTTCTTTGTTTTCACCGGTCATTTCCGTTCGCACCGTCCTCCTGCTTGCCGGGGCGCTTATTCGCCTGCTTAGCCTGGTAGGGCTACTCGCCCTTAGCGGCCTTACCGGGCTGATTAGCCTGGTAGGGCTTCTTCCAGAGACAGGCGTAGCGACACCACAGGGAGATTAAACGGGAGCAACGAAGCAACCCAATCCAGAGCAGGTACCTAACGAGGACCTCCCGAAGTCGGGCGGTTCTCGTTTTTTATTTGCTTTATCTCTCATGATCGGGTTGAGATTACGAAAGGAGTTTGTATGACTATAGCGGCAAGAATTTCTCAGCGAGAAGCGAGAACTGCTGCGACTCGCATGCCAGCGCAGAGTATGGAAGCGCGCGAACTGCCCGGCAGCCATATTCTTTGTGAGGCTCTGGTGCGCGAAGGGGTGGAGCTGATGTACGGCTACCCCGGCGGCGCCATTATGCCGTTCTATGACGCGCTGACTTCGTATCCCATGCTGCGGCACGTGCTGGTGCGTCACGAGCAGGCAGCCGCTCACGCCGCCGACGGCTATGCCCGCGCGACTGGCAAGGTCGGCGTCTGTGTTGCCACCAGCGGCCCCGGCGCGACCAACCTTGTCACCGGCCTCGCGACGGCTTTTATGGACTCAACGCCCATCGTCGCCATCACCGGGCAGGTGGCTCGCCCCTTCATCGGGCGCGACGCCTTCCAGGAGACCGACGTGATCGGCGTCACGCAGCCCATCACCAAGCACAATTTCCTGGTCAGGAACATCGAAGACCTCGCGGACACCGTCCACGAAGCGTTTCGCCTGGCAAAGGGCGGTCGGCCCGGTCCCGTGCTGATCGATATTCCAAAAGATGTGCAACTGGGCAAGGGCATGTACCGTCCGCGCGCCTCCGTCAGTTCGCTGGAGTATTTCCGCGCCACCCACGTTGCCGAGCCGTCTCCGGAGGCCATTGCCCGTGCCGCGCACCTCATCGCCTCGGCCCGATATCCCCTGATTATGTCTGGTCATGGAGTCATCCTGTCCGACGCTTACGACGAGTTGCGCGCCTTTGCTGAGAAGGCCTGCATTCCGGTCATCAGCACCCTGCTCGGCCTGAGCGCCGTGCCGGTGGATCACCCGCTCTTCCTGGGCATGCCCGGCATGCACGGACCCGCGCACGTCAACCGCGCCATCGGCATGGCCGACCTCATCATCGGCGTCGGTCTGCGCTTCGATGATCGCGTGACCGGCAAGGTGAGCGAGTTCGCTCCCCACGCGCGCATCATCCATATCGACATCGACGCCTCTGAAATGCACAAAGTCAAGCCAGCAGCCGTGCCGATTGTGGCCGACGCGAAGGCGGCCCTGAGCGCGCTGGTCGAAGCGGTCGAGCCAGGAGATCATTCTGCGTGGATCGCCGAAATTCGCGGCTGGGAGGCGCAGGAGCAGGAACGGCTGGCCAGGGCGAGCCGCGAGCAGGCATACCCCGACCCGCGCGGCATTCTCGACGCCATCTACGCGGCCACCAACGGCGACGCGATCATCGTCACCGATGTGGGCCAGCACCAGATGTGGACGGCGCGCTTCTATCCCTGGAAACGCCCGAACAGCCACATCACCTCCGGCGGACTTGGCACCATGGGTTTTGCTCTGCCCGCCGCGATGGGAGTCAAGATGGGCGTGCCGGACGCTACCGTCTGGGTGGTGGCAGGCGATGGTGGTATCCAGATGAACATTCAGGAACTGGCGACGCTGAAGCAACTGGGCCTCGCCGTCAAAGTTGCCATCATGAACAATGGCTATCTCGGCATGGTGCGCCAGTGGCAGCAATTTTTCCACAACCACAACTATTCAGAAACTCCCATCACCGGCCCGGACTATCCCAAACTGGCCGAGGCATACGGTCTCTACGGCATGCGCATCACGAGGCGCGAGGACGTGGCGGCGGCGGTGCGCACGGCGATGGAGACCGAAGGCACCGTGATTATCGATTTCGTCATCGAGCCAGAGTCGAACGTCTACCCGATGGTCGCGCCCGGCTCGGCAATCACCAGTATGATTGAAGAACCTGTAGAGGAGAACGCGCATCATGACTGAACAGGCTGTTCCCATCCAGCCCCCCCGGCGCGCAGGCCAGTCCACCGTGCCGCAAGACGATGCCCGTGAGCATATCCTCGTCCTGTTCGTCAATGACCGCCCCGGTTCGGTCGATCGCGTGGTCGGCGTCCTGCGGCGGAGGCGCGCCAACATGCAAACGCTGACCATCGGGCGCAGCGAACTGGCGGACGTGGCGCGCGTCACGGTCGTCGTTGATGACTCCGAAGTGGGAGTCGAGCAGCTGGTAGAGCAGCTACGCAAAGTTGTCGATGTCCGACATATCGTCAATCTCTCAACCGCTCAGGCGGTCGCCCGCGAACTCGCGCTCATCAAGGTGAGCAGCGCGCCGGGCAGTTCCAGCGAAATTATCGAACTTGGTCATCAATTTGGCGCGCACCCCGTCGATGTCACTGCCGAAACGGTCACGCTGGAAGTGACCGGCAGCGAGGAGAAGGTGACAAAAATCGTTGAGCTGCTGCAACCGTATGGCATCCGCGAAATTGCCCGCACCGGCTGTGTGGCAATGACGCGCGGAGCTGCCAACGCTGACGATAGCAACAATCAGTCATGAAGGGGGCTGGTTGCGTAATCGGGCAGCCCTGGCAAGCAGCCTGGCCTGTGTCCTGGTACGCAGCCTGACCCGGTAATAATGACAATCCGTGTTAAATGACAGTCCGTGTTATCAGAGCAAAAGGAGTTACTTGATGGCAAACATCTATTACGACGCCGACGCGAACCTTGAACTCATCCAGAAGAAGCGCGTAGCCGTTGTCGGCTATGGCAGTCAGGGCCACGCGCACGCCCTCAACATGCGCGACAACGGCTGTGATGTCGTTGTCGGCCTTCCTGCTGGCAGCAAGAGCCGCGAGAAGGCCGAGGCCGAGGGCCTGCGCGTCATGACGCCGGCAGACGCGGCTGAGCAGGCCGACGTCATCATGATTCTCATTCCCGACCAGTATCACCGCGAGGTCTACGAGCGCGATATCAAGCCCGGCCTGGCCCCCGGCAAGATGCTGATGACGGCGCACGGCTTCAGCCTGCACTACTCACAGATCGTCCCGCCGGAGGATATCGACGTGGCGATGGTTGCGCCGAAAAGCCCCGGCCATATGCTGCGCCGCCTCTTCGTCGAAGGCGTTGGCGTCCCCGCGCTCTGGGCCATCCATCAGGACGCCACCGGGCAGGCCGAGGCCATGACCCTGGCCTATGCCCGCGCCATCGGCTGCACGCGCGCGGGCGTCCTGCGCACCACCATCGCCGAGGAGACCGAGACCGACCTCTTTGGCGAACAGGCCGTCCTCTGCGGCGGCGTCACCTCGCTCATTCGCGCCGGTTTCGAGACGCTCGTTGAGGCCGGTTATCAGCCGGAGGTGGCCTACTTTGAGTGCATGCACGAGATGAAGCTGATCGTTGACCTCATGTACCAGGGCGGCATGAGCTACATGCGCTACTCCGTCAGCGACACCGCTGAATTTGGCGATTACGTCTCCGGCCCGCGCATCATTGACCAGCGCGCCCGCGACGAGATGCGCCGCATCCTCAACGAAATCCAGACGGGCGCCTTTGCCACGCGCTGGATTCTGGAAAATCAGGCTGGTCGCCCCAGCTTCAACGCCATGCGCAAAGCCAACGCCGCGCACCAGATCGAGCAGGTCGGCAGCGAACTGCGCGCCATGATGCCCTGGCTCAACGCCCCCAACAAAAAGGCGGAGATTGCGCAGAACAAAGAAAAAGCCGAGACGCCTCAGACAGAGGAAGCCCCGGCACAGGCAACAAATTAGTCTCGCTCTTCTACCAGGCGTCTGCCGCCGGATGCGGCAGAACCTGCGCCTGGAGCAAAACACAGTCGAGGGGTATCCACAGTGGATACCCGCTCAGGTCAGGCAGGTGGGTACGGAACCCATCTCAAGGTTACAAGGAGGAACTTAAACAATGGGAGACCCTGCGGTAATTAAAATTTTTGACACGACGTTGCGCGATGGCGAACAGTCCCCTGGGGCGACGATGACCACCGAGGAGAAGTTGCAGGTTGCCGAACAACTGGTGCGCCTCAACGTGGACATCATCGAGGCTGGCTTCCCGGCTGCCTCGCCGGGCGACCTTGCGGCAGTCAAAGAGATTGCGAAGCGCACTCGCGGCGTCGCTATCGCCGGACTTGCCCGCGCCAACGCCAGCGATATCGATGCCGTCTGGGAAGCTGTACGCGAGGCCGAACAGCCTGTGATCCATGTGTTTATCGCTACCTCTGATATCCACCTTAAGTACAAGTTCAATATCGATCGTGAGCAGGCGTTGCAGCAGATCCGGGCGATGGTCTCATACGCGCGCAATCTCTGCCCCACCGTCGAGTTTTCGGCGGAGGACGCCACGCGCAGCGACTGGGACTATCTCTGCCGCGTCTTTGAAACGGCCATCAAATGTGGCGCGACCACCATCAACATCCCGGATACCGTCGGCTACACCATGCCGCACGAGTACCAGGCGCTTTTCCGCTACCTGCAGGAGCGCGTGCCGGGCATCGAAAATGTCGTGATGAGCGCGCACTGCCATAACGACCTCGGCATGGCGACCGCCAACACGCTCGCTGCCATTCAGGCCGGGGCGCGCCAGGTCGAAGTGACGATCAACGGCATCGGCGAACGCGCCGGTAACACCGCCATCGAAGAGGTGGTGATGGCCATGCGCACGCGCCCGGAGGTCTACCGGGCCGATACGCGCGTGCGCGCCGAAGAGTTCCTGGCCGCCAGCCAGCTTGTCAGCCGCCTGACCGGCCTGCCTGTCCAGCCCAACAAGGCCATCGTCGGCATGAACGCCTTCGCCCACGAGGCCGGCATTCACCAGGATGGCATGCTCAAGAACCGCCTGACCTACGAGATCATGACGCCGCAGTCGGTCGGCTGGACGGACACCAAACTCGTACTGGGCAAGCATTCCGGTCGGCACGGTCTCGATGCCCGCCTGCGCCAGCTCGGCTACCGCCTCAACGCCGAAGAACTCAAGGTCGCCTATCGCCGTTTCGTCGCGATGGCTGACCAGAAAAAACACATCACCGATGCAGACCTCGTCTACATCGTCGAAAGCGGCCAGGAGACGCCTGCCGCTATCTAACCGACTGCCGTTCCGCCCCACTACAGGGTACCCGCAAGGGATACCCCTACTCTACACGGAATGCTGGCCCGCGAGGCAGGCGAGCGACGAGCGGGGGATAGTGAAAGCCGTCTATAGTAGGGCCACCCCTTGCGGGTGACCTGGGGGCGGGGTGGGATAGCCCCGCAAAGGAGCAAAATTCGTGACCCAGGTTGATCCTAATTTATCAGCAACAGAGCAGAACGGCCACCAGCCGAAGGCAGAAGCCCCGAAAATACCGGTGCTGAACCCGGATGAAGGCTATGCCTATTTTGAAGGGCGCATCGTGCCGATGAGCGAGGCGAAAATCAGCATCGCCACCCACGCCCTGCACTATGGCACCGCCTGCTTCGAAGGCATTCGCGCCTACTGGAACGAGCAGCACGAACAGCTCTATCTGCTCAAAATGCGCGAGCATTACCAGCGCATGATGAACTCGTGTAACGTCCTGCGTATCCAGCCGAAAGAGTCGCTTGACGAACTGTGTGAGATCACCGTCGAACTGGTGCGCAGGCATGGCTATCGCTCGGATGTCTACGTGCGCCCGCTGGCCTATAAAGCCTCGCGCACTATCAAACTCACACTCAGTTCGCTGGAAGACGCGATGGCCATCTATGCCTTCCCGATGGGCAACTACGTCGATATCAGCGCGGGCCTCAGCGTCTGCACCTCGCCCTGGCGGCGCGCCAACAGCAACGCCATGCCCGTGCGCGCCAAAGTCACCGGCGCCTACATCAATAGCTCGCTGGCGGTCGACGATGCCAGCGCGGCAGGCTTCGATGAGGCCATCATGCTGACCGACGACGGCACCGTCTCCGAGGGCAGTTCGTGCAACCTCTTCATCTTGCGCAACGGCAAATTTGCCACGCCCGAACTGGCCGAAGACATTCTCGAAGGCGTGACGCGCAACGCCCTGCTCGGCATGATCCAGCAGGAACTGGGCCTGCCGGTGGAGGAGCGGCGCATCGACCGCACTGAACTCTACGCCTCAGACGAAATCTTCCTCTGCGGCACCGGCGTGCAGGTCTCGCCCGTCACCAGCGTTGACCGCCGCCGCGTCGGCAATGGCCAGCCGGGGCCTTACACCATGAAACTGCAAGAAGTCTACCTCGCCGCCTGTCGCGGCGAACATGAAAAATATCGAGACTGGGTAACTCCCGTCTATTAGTTTCCAACCCGGACGGGAGATTGGGAAAGGGCCTGACTCCTGTCGCTTCCCGATGGAGGAAGTATACCACCAGAGCCGAAAGGGTCAAGTGTAAATACAGTAAGGATGTTGTCGTATGCGTTCAGATCAGATCAAACTCGGTTTTGAGCGAGCGCCGCACCGGGGGCTGCTGCGCGCGACCGGGGTCGTAGGCGAAAACGATTTCAACAAGCCGTTCATCGCCGTCTGCAATTCCTATGTGGACGTGGTGCCGGGACATGTCCATTTGCAGGCGTTTGGCAAGCTGGTCAAAGAGGCCATTCGTGCGGCGGGCGGCGTTCCCTTTGAGTTCAACACCATCGGCGTTGATGACGGCATTGCCATGGGCCATATCGGCATGAAATACTCGCTGCCCAGCCGCGAACTGATTGCCGATTGTGTGGAGACGATGATCGAGGCGCACCGCTTCGACGGCATGGTCTGCATCCCCAATTGCGACAAGATTGTGCCGGGCATGCTGATGGCAGCGATGCGCCTCGATATCCCCACTATCTTCGTCAGCGGCGGCCCGATGGCGGCTGGCAAGCTGGCCGATGGCCGTTCCATCGACCTCATCAGCGTCTTCGAGGGTGTGGGCGCGTACCAGGCGGGCAAGATCGATGACGAGGAATTGCTTGCCCTTGAACAGAATGCCTGCCCTTCCTGCGGCTCCTGCTCCGGCATGTTCACCGCCAACTCGATGAATTGCCTGATGGAGGCGCTGGGCATCGCCCTGCCCGGCAATGGCTCGCGGCTCGCCACCAGCGAAGCGCGGCGCGAACTGGCGCGCGAGGCCGGGCGCATGATCTTGCAGCTTATCAAAGCCGATCTCACGCCGCGCAAGATTGTCAACGCCGAAACGATTGACAACGCCTTCGCGCTGGACATGGCGATGGGCGGCTCGACCAACACTGTTCTGCATACCCTGGCGATTGCTCAGGAGGCGGGCGTCGAATATTCGCTTGAGCGCATCAACGCCGTCTCCGAGCGCACGCCGCACCTGTGCAAGGTCAGCCCGTCCGGCAAATGGCATATGGAAGATGTTGACCGCGCGGGCGGCATCAGCGCCATCCTGAAGGAACTCTCGAAAAAGCCCGGCGTCCTCAACCTCGACCGCCCGACCGTCACGCTCAGAACGCTGGGCGAGAATATCGCCGAAGCGAAAGTCGAGGACCCGGAAGTCATTCGTCCCATCGACTCTCCCCACAGCGAGCGCGGCGGGCTTGCTATCCTCACCGGCAACCTCGCGCCCGACGGGGCCGTCGTCAAAGTCGGCGCCGTCGCGCCTTCGATGATGCGCCACGTTGGCCCGGCGCGCATTTATAATTCGCAGGAAGAGGCGTGCGCGGGCATCCTCAACGGGCATGTCAGAGAGGGAGACGTGGTGGTCATTCGCTACGAGGGGCCGCGCGGCGGTCCCGGCATGCAGGAGATGCTTGCGCCCACCGCCAACATCATGGGCATGGGCCTCGGCGAGAAGGTCGCGCTCGTCACCGATGGCCGTTTCTCTGGCGGCACGCGCGGGGCCTGCATCGGCCATGTCTCGCCCGAAGCGGCGGCAGGTGGCCCCATCGCCGCCCTCGTCGATGGCGACCTGATCTCCATCGACCTGATCGAACATCGCCTCGATGTCGACCTGACCCCCGAACAGATGCAGCAGCGTCTGGACGAAGCCCGCGCGGCCAACGCGATCAAGCCGCCACATGCTCCCGTCAAGAGCCGCTGGCTGCGCCGCTATGCCTCCCTTGTCACCTCCGCCAACACGGGAGCCGTACTGGCAGACATTTAATATGTTGAGAAGAGCGTTGGCCGCTGCGTTCAGCGCGCTGAACGCAGCGGCCAACGCTCTTCTCAACATATTTATGACTTTTGTCCCTGCATACATTGCAATTTGGCCCGGAAACAGGTAGAATAGGGCCGACTTGAGGAAAGGATTGCGCAGATATATGCTTTGCACATCAGAAAGGCAGGATGGCGATGGCACCGACATCGGTATTTCCTGCTACAGTCTCCGTCTTAACGCCCGCCACCTCGGCTAATCTAGGGCCGGGTTTCGATAGCCTGGGCTTAGCACTACAACTCTATAATCGTTTTTTCGTGGAGCAATCAGGAGATGATCCGCAGCGGCCCCTCATTGAGGTGTTCGGGGCGTTGGGCGCCGGTCTCTCCACCGGGCCGGATAACCTGTTTTTCCGCGCCTTCGCGCTCCTCTTTGAGCGGCGACAGGTCGAGTTGCCTGCCGTCTCTGTTCGCATGTTCATCGACATTCCGCCCGGTTGCGGCCTCGGCAGTAGCGCCACCGCCGTTGTGGGTGGACTGATGGCCGCCAACGAATTGCTGCGCGTGCGCGGCGCGGCTGTCGCGAAAGAGGAACTGCTCGAACTCGCCGTCGAGGCCGAGGCGGGCAACCACCCCGATAATGTCGCGCCGGCCCTGCTCGGCGGCCTGGTCGCCACGACGGTTGCCGGGGGCAAGATTCGCGCCGTGAAAACGCCTTTCCCCGATGCATTGAAAGCCGTCATTTTTACGCCATCCTTCCCCATGGATACCATCGCCGGGCGCAAGTTGCTGCCTGCCAGCTACTCAAAGGCCGATGTTACTTTCAACACCGGGCGTGTCGCCCTCCTGCTGACCGCGCTGCAAACGGGCCGCTATGAACTGATCGGCGAGGCCATGCAGGATCGCCTGCACCAGCCCTACCGCCAGGCCCTTTTCCCCGCCATGCCCGCCATCATTGACGCGGCTGTCGCGGCTGGTGCGCACGGGGCCAGTCTCTCCGGTGGCGGCTCCTCCCTCATCGCCCTTGCCAGTTCCAATTTTCATGAGATATTACACGCCATGCAGGCAACGGCCCGCGCGCACGGCGTCGAGGGAACAGGGCGCATCCTGCGCGCAGACCAGCAGGGGGCGCGAGTCATCAAAGCCCCGCGCGGTCGGCGTGATGGCGCGCGCAGGGAAGAGAAAGCCACCTATAGCGATCAATTCTACTGGTCCCCGGCCAGAACAAATGAGGAGCGAGCGGCCAATGAATAGTACCTTGACGCAAAAGATTGCTGAGGCCCTGGCGCCCATCTCGCTGCGCTGTGTAGAGTGCGACGCGCTCTATCCAGGCGCTGAGAGCGGGCAGACCCCACGCTATCGCTGTGACTGTGGTGGCGTGCTGGACGTCGAAGCGCAGCTCATGCCGCGCATCCCTGCTACCCCCTTGCTCGACGAGGCCGGTGACATCCTCAACGCGGTGGAGATCGATTTGCCGCCACGGGCCGGTGCGTCCTGGCGCCAGCTATTCGATGAGCGATCAGGCGGCCTGCACACCTGGTCCGGTAACACGGAAGAACTCTTGCTCAACCAGAGCGGCGTCTGGCGTTATCGCGAATTGATCCTGCCCGTTCCCACACGCTACGTCATCAGCCGTCCCGAAGGCAATACGGGCCTCTACCCGGTCGGTCTGGAAAACTGCGGCACCGGGCGCGTCGGCCATCGCCAGATCGGCAAATTCGCCGGGCTGGAACGGCTCTACCTCAAGCACGAGGGTGAAAATCCGACCGGCAGCTTCAAAGATCGCGGCATGACGGTTGGCATCACCATAGCGCACCTGCTGGGGGCGAGCGCCGTAGCCTGCGCTTCCACCGGCAACACTTCTGCCTCGCTGGCCTCATATGCGGCGCAGGCGGGCATGCGCTGCATCGTCTTCCTGCCCGCAGGCAATGTCGCCGGCGGCAAGCTGGCGCAATCGCTGGCCTATGGCGCGACCACCATCCAGATCGCTGGAGATTTCGATGACGCCATGCGCCTGGTCGAACAGGTCTGCAACGAGGCCGGAATCTACCTGCTCAACTCCCTCAACCCTTTCCGCGTCGAGGGCCAGAAAGCCATTGGCTTCGAGTTATTGCAGCAGCTTGACTGGCAGGCCCCCGACTGGCTCGTCCTCCCGGCAGGCAATCTCGGTAACACCTCCGCTATCGGCAAAGCCTTCCGGCAGGCATACCAGCTTTCGCTCATCGGCCACATGCCGCGCATCGCCTCCATCCAGGCGCAGGGGGCCAATCCTTTCTATCGCAGCTTCATGCAGAACTTCGCCAGTCGCGAGAGCGTGCAGGCTCACACCGTCGCTACCGCCATCAAGATCGGCAACCCCGTGAGCTACACCCGCGCCCGCCGCGTGATCGAAGAAAGCGACGGTGTGGTCGAAGAGGTAACGGACGAGGAGATTCTGGCTGCCAAAGCCGTGATTGATCGTTCCGGCATAGGCTGCGAGCCTGCCTCCGCCGCTACACTGGCCGGTATGCGCAAACTGGTCGAGCGCGGCGTCATCAAACGCGACGAGCGTGTCGTCGGCATCCTGACGGGCAATCTGCTCAAAGACACTGTAACAGGCATTCCCCAACGCGCCGACGATGCTGTTGTCGAACCTGCTCTTCCAGCCATCAGGAGCGTACTTAAACTATGAGCCTTACGCAGCCCAGGCCCTCTACAGAGACAGAAGATAGCGTAACGGGAAAGCGCGGCCAGCAATGGTTGCGTTCCCTGCTCACCTCCTGGGATTTCTACCTGATCCTGCTGATCCTGCTCATCGCCGCTTTTCTGCGCCTCTACGGCATCAACACTACCGAATTTGACGAAGACCAGGCAATGCTCTTCCGCCTGGCCTACGACGCCATCCATCACGGCCTGCTGCCGGTCACCAGCAATCGCTCCTCCATCGGCCTCGCCAACCCGCCCGGCGCGATCTATCTGCTGATGCTACCGGCAGCCCTGAGCAGCAATCCCATGTGGGGGACGGCGCTGGTGGGGGCTTTATCCGTCATTGCCGTTGTGCTGACCTACATCTTCACGCGCCGCTATTTTGGGCGCGCCGCCGCCCTCGTGGCCGCGCTGCTCTACGCCGTCACCTTCAGGCCCCTGATCTACGAGCGGTTCATCTGGCAGCCCAATATGATGGCCCCCTTCGTCGTCCTTTTCATCTTCCTGCTCTTCCTCGGCGTTGTCGAAGGCCGCAAGGGCTGGCTCTTCCCCGCTCTGCTGCTGCTCGGTATCCTCTACCAGTTTCACGCCATCACGCTCCTGCTGCTCGCGCCGCTGGCCGTCGCCCTTGTCCTCGCGTTTCGCACGCTGCGCTGGCGCGACCTCATTTTCTCGGCCATTGGCCTGCTCATCATATTTTCCCCGTTTCTGCTGTGGGAGTTCATGCACAGATTCATCGATCTGCTCTCGCTCCTGCCCGCCTCCAGCGGACATGCCGTGATCGATGACCAGGCGCTGCGTTTCTACCGCTCATTTCTCGTGCCGTACACCACGCCTCCCACCTATCCGGGTTCCATCCAGCGCGCCTTCGCGCCCGCTGTGGACAGCCTGCACCTCTATGCCGTCATGTTCCTGCTCGTCCTGGGCGGCGCGCTGGTGGCTGTGGCCCTGATACTCTGGCCGACCAGTCCTATGCTGAGCGAAGCGCAGCATGACATGGATGGAGCGCGGGGACAGGGCAGCAAGGGAAGCTTTTCGTTGCGGGCGTGGTGGTCGGATTTCTTTGCTAGCGGCTACAGGCGCGGCTTGCTCCTGCTGCTGGTCTGGCAGATTGTCCCGCTGCTGGCGCTCTCACGCCACTCCCTTGACCTGCATGCCCAGTATTTCCTGTTCCTCTTGCCCGGCCCCTTTATCCTCATCGGCCTCTTTGTCGGTAAGCTCCTTGCATGGTCGCGCCGCTTCCAGCATTCCCGACTCGGACTGCAATGGTGGCGGTACGCCCTCTACTGCAGTCTGGTCGTCATTGTGATAATGCAGTTCGTGGGCAGCTTCGGCGGCGTGCTGGATCAAGTTGAAGGCAAGTATGATGATCGCAGCTTTCAGCCTTATCCCTATCACAACGACCTGAGTTCCCTGCAACACGCGCTGGCCGAAGCCGATCAACTGGCCGCGCAACTCCACCTCGCCCGGGTCTATATCACCTCGGATGCCGCCACGCAGACCGCGCTGAGCTTCCTGACGGAGCAGATGCATATGCCAGCGGCGTTATTTGACGCTGGCAAGTGTCTTGTGCTGCCCGGACCGCAAACAGGCCCTGCCGCGCTACTCGTCGGCCCCTATGATAGCCTGACCAATGCGCTGCTTGCCCGGTTCGCGCACGCCACACTCATTGCTCAACCCGCGCGGTTGGGCGGCGCTCCCTTCAAATTGTATATCGTCGATCCCTCTGCCTCCATTGCCCCGGCAACGATGCAGACGCAATTTGGCAATGACCTGCAATTGCTCGGCGTGCAGGCCCTGCCTGTCGTCGACAACGCTTCCTGGCTGGTGGCGCGCTGGCAATTGCTGCGTTCCGCTCCATCCGCGCTGCGCACCTCCTACAACTACACATTCAGTATGCTGGCCGCCGCAGGGTCAACGGCTATGCAAACTACCTGCGGCCTCAGTTCCGTGCAACCCGGCGACGAACTGCTGGCCGCGTTTGCTCTGTCGCGAGGGAGCGCCACACCGGCAACGGTGACGCTCTCTGTCCAATCATCCACCATCACGCCCGACAATCCAACCGTTGGCCCGCTGCACCTCGAAACCTATCTCAGTCTCTCTACGCCGGCCATCACGTTGCAAACTGCCGACGGAAAGAAAAGTGTAACAGCGGGGGTTACGCCTGCGTAAATATGCTGGAAGAGAAAAAAATACACTGGAGGAAACATTTATGCCAGACCGACCTGGTGTCGGCGTTGCCGTGATTATTCGCAACGGCGATCAAGTCTTGCTTATGAAGCGTCAGAACTCTCATGGAACCGGGACATGGGCCATGCCAGGTGGACATATAGAGTATGGTGAATCGCCGGAAGCCTGTGCCATTCGCGAAGTTGAGGAAGAGGTTGGGGTGCTGATTGCCGATCCCGTCTTTTGCACCATCACCAACGACGTTTTTGAGCAGGAAGGCAAGCATTACATCACTCTCTGGCTGGAGGCCCGATACGTCTCCGGCGAAGCGCACATCAAATCCGCCCGTGAGATGTCAGATATCGGCTGGTTCTCCTGGGATGCTCTGCCCTCGCCGCGCTTCCTCCCTCTGGAGAACCTGCTCGCCCAGGGATATCGTCCTGAATAAGGTCGATAAGCTCGTCATCCTGAGAGCAGCGAAGGAACTTCGTTGGGCCTTATACGCCAATCGGTGGCCTCATCCCGAGGGGAGCGGAGGATGACACGTTCGCTAAACACTGGCGAAATCGGGTGAGAATTGATACAATACAGGTGGCAATATGCAAGCAGAAGGGCAAAAAGCATGCATATGATGAGATTTAGAGGAAGAGGAAAACTCCTACCTCCCTGGAATATGCCCTCTGACCCTGTGAAAGCCGTGTTCTGGTTCATGCACTGGCTGTTACAGGTCGTCGTGCGCTTCTTCTGGGTACTCGTCCTCGCGGGCGTCGTCACTGAAAGCATCCTCAACGGCGTTGTAGGCGGCGTCGTCACACTGTTGATCGGCCTCGCGCTCTGGGCCGGGTTGTTCGTTCTGCTCTTCATCGTCAATGTGACCACCAGCATCTCACAGACCGTCTCCGAAATCAGCCGTGTGCAGCGCGATTTCCGCGACTTTGCCGTGCGCCCTCCCAATCAAGCAGAGAGAGAAGGGCGCGTTGTCGAAGGCACCATCACCGATCTGGAGGAGGAGCGGCGCAAACGCAGAAAGGAATAAAAGCGCAGGCTCCCTCGCGTCCAGTAGGGCCACCTCTTGCGGCTGGCCTGCGACGCCTGCTGTTATTTTGCCGACTTTGTCGTGTCTTCAGTAACGAGCAACGCCCCCTCGATTTGCTTGCGTAGCCGTGCGCGCATCAAAATGCCCTTGATACGATGAATCTCCAGACCATGATTGAAGAAGAGTATCGTGGGAATACCCTCGATATTCCATTGCTGAACCACTTCTCCATTGGCGTCAATATCCAGTTTCGCGAAAAGCACGCGCCCCTGAAACTCTTTACTTACGGCCTCAAATTCTGGCTCCTGAATCTGGCACGCCGGACTCTGGCTCGACGTGAAGTTGACTACCACCATCTGTTCCGCATCCAGTACCTTCTCAGCAAAGTCCTCGCCAGTTACCTCAATGTAGCTCTCTGCCATGCCTATCCTCTATTCTTTTTCAGCAAGTTGATATGGTTTTTCCAAAAGGGTATCACTGAGAAGGAAAGCTGTCAAGGCAGAGTTCTGTAGAACGCTTCACATACACTCCCCCCATGTTATGCCTCTCAGGACGAGATGGGAGGAGTGTGTCTTTCATGCGGCTAATAACGCTTCTGCATCCTCAATCAGATAGCGGTAGCCCTGCTCGGTCAGAAAGAGCTGGCGGTTGGCGGAAAACTCCTGGTCGCGGGTGTCACGGGTGACGATGGAATAGAAGTAGGCCAGGCTGCCATCGCTTTTCGGGCGCAGGATGCGGCCCAGGCGCTGGGCCTCTTCCTGCCTCGAACCGAAGGTACCCGATACCTGAATGGCGACATTGGCGTCCGGCAGATCAATGGCGAAATTGGCCACCTTACTCACCACCAGCCGCTTGATCTCACCCCGACGAAATTGCTCATATAACTTCTCACGCTGCGCGTTGGATGTTTTGCCGGTCAGCAGAGGCGCATTCAGTTCTCCGGCCAGAAGCTGGAGCTGGTCGATGTACTGACCAATAATCAATATCTGGTCGTCACGGTGACGTTCGACGAGGTGGCGCACCACGCCGGGCTTGGCGCTGCATTCGGCGGCCAGCCGGTACTTCTCTTTCTGCTCGGCCAGCGCGTAGTTCAGTTGTTCATCTTCGGTCATGCCCACGCGAATCTCGTGGCATTCGGCGGTGGCGATCCAGCCCTGGCGTTCCAGTTCGCGCCAGGGAACATCATATTTCTTTGGCCCGATCAAGCTGAAGACATCTGCCTCTCGTCCATCCTCGCGCACCAGCGTGGCTGTCAGGCCCAGGCGGCGCCGAGCCTGAATCTCCGCCGTGATGCGGAAGACGGGGGCAGGCAGCAGGTGAACCTCGTCATAGATAATCAGGCCCCAGTCATAGCTGGTGAAGAGGGCGAAATGGGGAAAATCCTCTTCGGAAACTTGCGTCTCTCCCTTCTTTGAGGGGGCGCGATAGGTCAGAATCTGGTACGTGCTGACCGTAATCGGACAGATCTCTTTGCGGTCGCCCGTGTATTCGCCGACCATCTCAGGTGGAATGTCAGTCTTGTCGAGAATTTCCTGAATCCACTGGCGCACCGCAATCGTATTGGGGGTGAGAATAAGCGTGGCGCGCTGAATATCGGCCATTGTTGCCAGGCCGACGATGGTTTTGCCCGCGCCGCAGGGCAGCACTACAACCCCGCTGCCCCCGCTCGGCGCGCCCCCCGCATAGAAGGCGGCTGAAGCCGCGTATTGATAGGCACGCGGCTGGAAAGGCACATTCTGGCTCGTGATCGCGCGCAGCGTCAGCGGCAGCGGCGAGCCATCGGTGTAGCCTGCCAGGTCTTCGGCGGGAAAGCCAATGTGAATCAGCGCCTGTTTGATATGCCCGCGCCGCGAAGCATCGACCTGGATGGTGTTCCTGTTCAACTGGCGCAGCAGGAAGGGCTGCGTGCGCTTGTGACGCAGAATTTCGGTGATTAAGGTCGTGTCGGTTGAAGTCAGCAGCAGCGCGTCTCCCTCGCGAATCAGCTTGACGCGCCCATAACGGCTCATATATTCGCGAATATCCACGGAGATATTCGAGGGAATATCGTATTTACTGTACTTTTCGAGCAACTCCAGCACCATCTGCGCGCTCATCCCACCGGCAGCCGCGTTCCAGAGCGAAAGCGGGGAGAGGCGGTAGGTGTGAATATGCTCCGGCGATTTTTCCAGTTCGGCGAACTGGGCAAGCGCGTCCCTGGCTTCAGCATGTAACGGGTGGTCGACTTCCAGCAGAATCGTGCGATCGCTCTGAACAATCAGGGGGTTTTCTGGATTCATTCCTATACTCCGGGCATCTCGGCCCATCTTTTGAGATATTTCATCACGGCGCTTACGGCGGCCTCTTCGTAGCCGCGCATCAGGTGGCGAGCGCCGGTAATCACATTCAGCCCCTTGGGGCCTTTTTGCTGCTCAACGAACGGCTCAAGTTTGTAGCGCGGGCAGACCTCGTCAAATTCGCCTGTAACGAACAATTTCGGGCGTTCAAAGGGGCGAGGAAAGCCGCCGGCCGCGCGGTACAGGGGCAGGCTGATGGCGACGAGCGTGCGGATATACGGGTCGAAGGGAGCGTACTGCAGCGCGATGTAGGCCCCGAAGGCGTGTCCTACCACGCAGATTTTCTCTGTGTTCACCCCTGGCTGCTTCAGTCCGAAGGCGATGGCCCCGGCCAGGTCAAGGGCTTCCAGTCGCCCATCCGTTTGCTGCCCCTGGCTCTTGCCCACACCGCGAAAATTGAAACGCAGGCCCATCATGCCCGCCTCCGCCACCGCGCGCGCCAGCGCCACCGTCAGACTATCGTGCATATCGCTGCTGGCCGGCTGCGGATGACAGAAGACGACGAGGGGAATTATCCCCTCTCTTTGTGCCGGTTCGTGCATAATCCCTTCTAACTGGAATGCGGGTTGCCCCCGGTTCGTAAATGTAACGGCTCGTTCCGTCCCTGCTGAAGCCATCATCTCTCTTTCCCTGTATACCTGTACCCTGAATATGCTCGTTTCATCTTATCTCAGTTCCCGTCATCCGTCAACAGGTTGTTCCGAAAAAGTCTCACCTTCCGCATTGCAGTTCAGCCATGCTCCTGTTATGGCTATTGATATGCTTGAGCGAACAATCTTCGCTTTTCCCGAAAAACACAACTTGTTCTAGCATGTTACAACATGTCAGAACATTAGAAGCAATAAGAAAACGTACATTTTTCAGGCGATATCGGAATCTGTGCTATAAAACCCTATGAAAATGAGCAGGAGGATGTTATACTGAATAGCAAGATGGCTATATATTTTGGCTGTGGTCACAATAGAATATGGCGCTACTCTCTTTTTGCTAGCTCTGCCTGATTGCGGGGGATTTCTGTTCGAGAAAATATCCTTCGACAAGACAGGTGAGAGGGACCGGGGGCGGCAACATTCCGGCGGGCCCTGTGTATTTTTGGCATCCCTTCCTGCCTGCGCTGGAGCATGTATCAGCCCCTCCTAGCAGTATTCTTCGTCTGACGAGGTCTCGGGGGGTGTTCTCGACAGACCCATATGACAGCAGACGGCACAAAGATTGTGCGATTCACCTGCCAGGCGGCAACGAGGCGTTGCCTGATGGAGTGTTGTTTGTTGCTGCCGTTTCCCTGTCAGTCTGGTCGACAGACCAGACTGAGCGGGCCGGTGAATCGGGTGTGGAAGTGGTTGGAGCGAAACTGGTAGTGTGTTGTGAAGTTTCCTGGTGAAGATTATAGAGGTAGGAATGCATATGGCCAACATTTTAGTCGTAGAGGACGAATTACAGATCGCCAGAATGCTCAAAGAGACACTGGAGATCGAAGGCTATCAGGTGATAAGTACCCGAAACGGCGAAGATGCTGTACAGATTGCGCTACGAGAGCCTCCTCACCTTATTCTCCTTGATATTATGCTTCCCGGTATCGATGGCTATGAAGTTATTCGCAGGCTGCGCAATCACCCCAAAACGATGCATATTCCCATCATCGTTTTGAGCGCCCTCGGTGATACCGACAATAAGGTGCGGGCTTTCGAATGGGACGCGGACGACTTTATCACCAAGCCTTTTGATACCGATGAATTGCTTTCACGTATGCGCCGCCAGTTGCGCCGCGTGCAACAAAGCTTTCTTTCTCCCCTTACCGGCTTGCCCGGCGGCTTGCAGGTCGTGCGGGCCATCAACTACAAGCTCAACAGTCGGGAACCCTGGAGCATCCTCTATCTCGATCTCGACAATTTCAAAGCCTTCAATGATGTCTATGGCTTCCTGGCCGGCAACGATATGATCCTGCTCGTCGGCCAGATTTGCCAGCGCCTTGTGCATCAACTGGGGGGAACTGAAGATTTTGTCGGCCATATTGGCGGCGATGATTTCGTCATTGTCACTTCACCTTCGCGCGCAAAGACCCTCTGCACACGCATTATGGATTGTTACAAAGAGGAAAGTGCGGCGCTCTACCTGCCGGAAGACCTGGAACGCGGCTCCATCAGCGGCTTAGATCGCAAGGGCAGGCCCTTCCAGTTCCCGCTGGTCTCCCTCTCGATAGGCGTCGTGAACAACCAGTTGCGGCGTCCTCACAGCATTCAGGAAATCAGCTATCTCGCCGCCGAGGCCAAACGCAACGCCAAACAATCGACCGATAACATTTTTTATCTTTCTCCCCATATGGATTGCGGCGTGCCGACACGCGCACGACATACGCCAGTGCCACCTTCTATCTCGAACACAGCTTCTCGTAGCTCAGCATCCCTGTTTTCCTACACCTACGCATCGCCCAACACCGATCATCTCTACTCCGGCGATGACGAGATGATTGCAGAATACGAATCGCAGATTTATGGTTGAACAGTACCGGGGCGCAATGGTACAATGTCACCGGCAGGATCAGTAATTTTCACCAGTGCGCCCTTCATTTTGCGCAAGAAAGGCTGGAATGACAACGAATCAGGACGAATCCTTGAACGCAATTGTGCAAGAGCATGATACAGACGCTGTGAGCGACGAGGAAAGAGAGGCCAGGCGGCGGGCAGTGCGTGAAAACGCGAAGCGCGTGTTGCGCGAAAGCGGTCTGGCGGAAATGCTCATAGCCATCAATAAAAATCTGCTCAAGGGCCGGGGAACCTTTGAGGAATACGATTCAATGGTGTTGTTCAAGTGGGGGACATTCACCACGAGGCGACATCTCTGGATCGAGGTCAGCGGCAATACCATTCGTTTCCGGCTGGCTCCCCATCTCAAATGCGGCGCGCCTGCCCCGCTCTGCGATGGCGAATATCATACCTTCACTCCCCCCATGTGGGCCAACCACGCTTTTCTCTCCGTGCAACTCAGAAAATACTACGAAAAACCCGTCGCCGAAAGCTCAGACGACTGACTAAGCTTCCTCATCGTCGAGTGGTTCGAGTGCCAGCGTCTGCATGGTGCCGATGCCACCGAGGAAGCGGCGAATGGTTTTATAGTTCGGGTGGGCGTAAAAATCTTCTCTATCGGCCTCGCTGGCCCAGCTCAGCAGGTTCAGGAAGATTGGCCCATGCTGGTAGGGACTTTCAGCAGGTGAACCGGCCAGGGCAGGAGAGGCCGCGCCCGGGTAGAGTGGAGGGTGTGCCGGGTCTGGATTGGGCCGGACGGCAGGCTCCTTTGTCCCGCGCGCGAGAAAGGCAAAGGCCAGCATGGGCTGCACCGCCTGACGCCGCAGGCTCTCTATCCAGCCGCGCTGCGCCAGTTCGGCTTGTTCTGGCCGAATGGTTGCCAGGTGCGCCGCCGCCAGCAGCGGCTTTGCCCCCGGACGGCTATAGCCCCAGGTATAGTGCATAAACCACTGCTCCGGTGGGGCCGTCACCAGCTCGGTTGGCGAGGCCAGCAACAACTGGCGCGGCCCGTATCGCTCCTGCGCCTGCCACCAGAAGGCTTCATTTTCCCACGTCGTCAGCATCAAATAGTAGCCATCGTCCCCCCGGCTGCGGTAGAAAAGGGAGGTCACCAGCCCCGGCGCCGCCCGTACAGTATTTGAGATCAATTTTATGCGCGCCAGCCCATCAGCCTCTTTGCCGGGCAATATCTGCGCCAGCGTGATTACCAGCAATTCCATTGTTTCAACTCGCTATCTTTTCTTGCACCCTGCCTTGTGATTGTTCCGGTTCTTAAGTATACTGGTATTGGAGCCTGAATCCTAGCTTTAAGCCTTTTTGTACCAGCCCTTGTACTTTTTGCGAGCAGCATGAGCCAGGAGGATTTTCGATGCTTGACCCTGAAACCAACCGGAATACTGTTGAATGGCGGCTGGCCGGGCCGGAGGATGCGGCGATCTGGGTAGCTGTAACTCGCCGCAGCGCCGATCAGATACCTTTTGAAAGCGAAGATGCCCAGCTTGAGCGGTATAAAGAAGAGTTGCCCGAACAACAGGCGCAACGCTACCTGCTCTGGCGCGAAGATGCCCCCGTCGGGCGGCTGCGTTTCTTCACGCAGGGTGATACCGCACAGCTCGATGGCCTGGTCCTCTTGCCGGAGGCCGGCGGCAGCGTCGCGGCCCAGGTCGTTACGGAGGCGCTGGCCCGTGCCGCCGCACTCAATATGCGCCATATTGAAGCTACCTATCCCGCCGCTTATATCGCCTCGTTTGCCTCTGCCGGCTTCGAGCAGGTGCGCAGCCGCACGGGAATGATGGCTTCGACCAATGTCTCCATCCCCCCGCCGCCCATCCCTGCCTCCTTGCGCGTGCGCCAGATGACGGAGGACGACCTTGACCACGTGGGAACATTGCTGCAACGCGCATACACGGGCGGCCCGGATGACCGCCATCCTGACCTCGCCGGTTGGCGAGCGGAGGTGCGCGCCATTTACGATGGCTCTTTTGGCCCCTTTCTGCCCGAAAGTTGCTATGTCGTGGAACATGCCCTCGACCGCTTCAACCTGGCTGGCGCCCTGCTGACTCACATCGAGCGCGGCATCCCGCGTATTCGTCACACGGCAGTTGCCCCCACCTTTCGCCATGTCGGCCTCGGCCAGTTGCTGGTCGTCAAAGCTATGCGGCGCCTGCACGAGCAGGGCTACGCCTCTGCCATCCTCTATGTGACACTCGGCATCCCTGCCGTCAACCTCTACCGTCGCCTGGGCTTCGTCGAGGTCGGCCCCACCTACATTGAGGCTGAACGCAAGCTCTCATCAACCGGCGCGCTGGTATAATCGATATGCACTCACAGAGCGTCTCATGTTGAGCGGGAGCGAAGCATCTGAACGTGGAAAGGTTGTAGCGCGCAGAAGTTGCTGAGGGGGAGCGAAGCATGACACACTGGCGAGAATCGTGTATATGGTCAAGGGGAGGTGAGCGGCATTTCTGTTTCACGCGAGGGTGAACCAACAGGTGAATTTGCGCTGATCGCCCGGCTGACAAAGGGTCTGTCATCGCAGGCCGGCGTCGTGCTGGGCGTGGGTGATGATACCGCTATTCTCGATATCGGCGGCGACCGGCTCTTGCTGGCGACCGTTGATAGCCAGGTAGAGGGAGTGCATTTCACGTTTCAGGGCTGCGGCGCACAGCAGGTTGGACGCAAGGCGCTGGCCGTCAACCTGAGCGATATTGCCGCGATGGGTGGGCAGCCGTGCTATGCCCTGGTCTCGCTCATCATCCCGCCCCATCTGTCTCTCAACGTGTTGGAGCAGGTCTATGACGGCATGCGTCTGGAAGCCGAAGCGTTCTCAACAGCCATTGTGGGCGGCAATATCGCCGGTACGGGCGCGAGTATGGGGAGCAAGGGCGAGCAACTCATCCTCGATATTACCCTGCTTGGCACCGTTGAGCGCGGCCATGCCATCACACGAGGAGGCGCGCGTGCGGGCGATAAGCTTTGCGTCACCGGCTCCCTCGGCGCCCCCGCCGCCGGCCTCTACGCTCAGTTGCATCCCGACCTGCCCTATCCTCCCCATGCCCTTGAGGCAGCGCGTCTGCGCCAGTGCATGCCAGAGCCGCGCGTGCGCGCTGGCCGCGTTCTCTCCGGGTTTGGCCCATCGATCATCACCGCCATGCTCGATATCAGCGACGGCCTGAGTGGCGACCTCTCCCACCTCTGCCAGCGCAGCCACGTTGGCGCTCGCGTGAACGTGGCCCAACTTCCCATCTCCCCTGCCGCCCGCGCCATCGCCGCCACCGCCGGACTCGACCCTTTGCAATGGGCGCTGCACGGCGGCGAAGACTACGAACTGCTCTTCACCGTCGCCCCCGCTCATGTTGAGGCAGTCACGCAGGCCGTACAATCCGCTACTGGCACACCCGTCACCCCCATCGGCACCATCACCGAAGCGCAAGATGGTATGCACCTTGTATACCCTGATGGCCGCGTTGAGCCGCTGCAAGTACGAAGCTGGAATCACCTGGCGGCTGGCTATTGAAAATAGCCTCGCCCGTGTCATGCTGAGTGAAGCGAAGCATCTGCTCTTGCCATACTCAGCATGACACGGCAAGATGGTTTTTGATAACTGGCGCTTGTTGACCGGACAGGAGTTTTTGATGGCAACAAAAGTATATTCGCAAAGGCTGGGCCTGATCTCTGATGAGCAGTTTCAGGCCGCACTTGACCGTTTCAATCTGGGGCGCTTCGTTCGCGCGGAGCCGATTCCTTTTGGCCTGTTCGGGCAAAATGTCTTTGTGAGCAGTACGGAAGGCGAATATGTGCTACGCGGCGATCCCCATTTCTGGTGGCAGTTCCCCACCGAGCAATTTTATACGCGCCTGCTCCACGAGCGCACGCAGGTCCCTGTTCCCTGGCCGTATCTGATCGATGTTTCTACGGAAATCTTTGGCTGGAGCTACGCGCTCATGCCGCGTATGCCGGGGTTGCAACTGGCCGACCCGCAGGTCAAAGCGCAACTGGAACCGGCAGCAAGAAAGGGTATTGCTCGTGCGCTGGGAGAAAATCTGGCTCACATGCAGCAGGCGACATGGCCTTTCTCCGGTCGCTACGATGCAAATTCTGGAGATGTCCAACCCTTTGATCTGGCTCACGAAATGGCCTGGCCTTTTCCTGTCGAGGCCGATCCCCGGCTTGCGACCATACCACCAACGACCATCTCGTACAGCGAACGAGTGAAGTCTTGTCTCAGGCATAACCTTGCTCGTGCGCAGGAACACCATGAGGCTGCCGCGACTCTAGATAATATCGCCTGGGTAGAAGAAATCATCGCTGCCGCGCAGGATGCCCTCGCTGAGCCATTTGAACCATGCTTCGTGATGGAGGACTACAAAGAAGGCAACCTTGTTGTTCAAAACGATGGGGGCTGGCGGGTCAGCGGCATATTTGATCTGATGGAAGGCTATTTTGGCGATGGCGAAGCAGATCTCTCACGTCCTCTTGCCGAATATCTCAACGAGGACTTGCAACTGGCCCGCGAGTTTTTGCGCGGCTATCTGGATCATGCCTCGCTTCGTCCCGGCTTTGCCCGGCGTTTTCCTGTCTACATGCTCCTCGACCGCTCCATCCTCTGGGCATACTTCCAGAGCGTCGATCAACGCTGGTGGCCCGAAAGCTGGACGTTTCGTGACTGGGCCGGGCAGTATCTCTCCCTTGAGCAACTGCTCTGAATGCCCGGTGAGCATCTACGATGAGCTTTGACAAACGAAACCGGCAACCCGCTGTCATGCTGAGCGAGAGCGAAGCATGACAGCGGGTTGCTTCAATCCACGATCTGAATGCTCCCATCCTGCTGCATGGAGAGGATGACGGGGCGCGCGGCGTTGCTGGTCACAATGACGTTGTTGTAGGCATGCAGGGCGAGCGTGCCGCTGACACCCGCCAGCTTCTCTTTACTGATCCGCTGCACCAGTTGGGCCGAAGTCGGCATTTTGTTGATATCGCTGATCGGCCCGATGGCGTTGAGGACGACCTCAATGCCGTCGGCGAAGAGGAGCGCGCCCTGATCGAGGGCGGCTGCTCCACTGCAATAGCTACCGGGCGTGGCGAAGGAGGTGCAGAAGCTGGCGTAGAACTGCTTTTGCCACGTGCTGCCGCTGGTCGGCGAACGCGCCGCCGAGGCGGCGGAGACGAAGATGTGCGGCAGCGTCAATTGCTGCTGGCGCGCCCAGGGAACCAGCGCCTGCAAGGCGGAGGGCTGCACAAATTCACCGGCGATCATCAGCACCGGCTGCTGGTTGGCGGGCAGTTGCGCGATCGCCTGCGCCAGCGTAATCACGTCGTTGGTGAGCAGCGGGGCGAAGATGAGGTCGGGACGCGGTTTCGCCTGTAGCGCGTCATGCAGCCCGGCCAGCAGATCATCGCGTGACCCCTGCGCGTTTCCATTGTCATCCAGCAGGCCGGTGGAGATGATGGTCTCCTGAGCAACGACCCGCGCTCCGCTGTTGCGCGGGAAATTTGCCAGGAACGCCTGCGCCGAGCCGGACGATGCCGGGTTGCTCGGATCGTAGAAGATAGCAGCATTGCGCGCGTGCAGGCTGCGGTAAGCGTAGAAGGCATCAAGCTGCGCCTGTGCGGCATCATCGGGTGAGAAACGGATGAAGGAGAAGCCGGGCGCGCAATGGCGATAGAGCGATGTCTGTTGCAGAAGTGGGAGGATGAAGAGGCCGGTAGCCGTTGGCGCGATGAACGGTACCCCGGCACGGCAGAGCGTGGGCAGCGCAACTTCGGTTAAATTGCTTGGTCCCAGTCCAAGCGCCGCCAGCATGGGGTGGCTGCCGCTTGCCACTAAGCCTGCCTGCCGCAGGTCAGACCCGTTGTCTATTGAAGCAATGGCGCTGGCGATCTGTAGCGCGCCCTGCTCGGTTCCGGTGGTATTTGCCAGTACCAGATAGAGCAGCGGGGCGTCCGGCGTTGCCATCTGCGCGGTGTTATACAGGTGCTGCGCGATGTACGCGCCGACCAGTTCCTGGGTGTAGGCGGCGTAGAGCGCGTGACGGTCGGTGCCGCCCTGCGGGTTCGCGCTACCGGGGCCGCTATCGAAGCTCACCACGATCACCCCAAAGGGGTGGCCCGATTGCCGCACGTGCAAATCTTCGTCATAGATGGCTGCTTCTGCCCCGCTACAGCCGCTCGTATCGGAAAGCGGCGCGTTCAGAGCGGAGGAGAACAGGATATCGGCCTGTGAGACATGGTTCTGCCGCAACGCCTGTGCTGCCTCGCGCTTATACTGGTAGCTACTGGCATTGCAGGCATCGAAGACCTTCAATCCATCGCTCAAGCCAACGCCGTCAGGTGTGGGAAAAGTATGAACAGAGACAGGCGGGCGATAGTAGCGCGCATCATCCCAGCGTATCGCCAGGTAGGAACTCAGCGAGGCCACGAGCAGCAGCAGGAGCAGCGTGCCATACGAGAGAGCCATAGGCGACATCGGAACATGTCCGCCGCGAAAGAAGCCCGTCAACTCCCACCAGATGGCGCTGAAGGGATTGCGCACCGGGCGGCGGCGATACTTGCGCATGGCCTTCGCCTCCTGTCGGTAGATATCCAGCAGCACCAGGCAGCCGCTTTCGCAGGTGAGCAGGTGTTCCTGCACTTCCGGGTAGAGCGAGGCGATACTCTGGTTATCATCCATCGCCTCCGCGTATTCCGGCAGCAACTGGCGGCACTGCTGGCAATCGATCGGCCCTCCATCCACCGCAATATCTAATTTATGAGCGGCAGGCGCGGGAGGAGCCGGTGATGTCGATGGAACCGGTGTAGCTGATATGGTTTGGAGTGAAGGCTCCTGGCTAATAGATGGCGTTTGCGCCGTCACCGGCGTAGCCTTTGCGGGTGGTGCGGAAGCTGCGGATTCGGCGACAAGCGTTTGTGTGGCGCCTTTTGTATGTTCGGAGGAGTCGGACGAACCGGCGCCGGTTTTGCGGCGTGTTTTTCTCTTCTTCGATGATGTTGCGCCATTCGTGCCGGTTTCCTGTCCCTGGCAACGGGCGCAGGTGGCGATATGCAGCTGGGCCGCCTCTACGGCTTCTTCGGGTACGGCTTCCGGGTCCTGGGCATATTCTACCAGGATAGACTGTGCAAAAGCGCACGCGGGTGGCAGCAATTGGTCCGTTGCCATCGCATCCTCCAGAGACGAGATTTGTTATTCCCGGGCAAAGGAGCGGAGGGCGTAGGTAATTTGCTGCTCCAGCGTCATCTCCTGATCCTGCGGAATTTTCGCCAGCGCCTTTTGCGCCTCTGCGGCTGTGAAACCCAGACCCATCAACGCTTCCAGTACCTCGGATTGCATCTTGCTTGATGAGTATACACCAGCAGGGCTTATCTGGGCAAGCGCAGGCAGTTTTCGCTTCAACTCTAGTACTAATCGCTCAGCAGTCCGCTTGCCGACGCCCGGCACCAGGGCCAGTCGCTTCTCATCTCCCTCGGCAATCGCCCGGAACAGGGTGCGCGCATCCATAACCGAAAGTAATGCCAGCGCCACCTTCGGCCCGACTCCGCTGACGCCAATCAACTGCTCAAAGGCGTCGCGCTCCTCCTCGTTGGCAAAACCATAGAGGGCGATGCCGTCTTCGCGCATGTGAAAATGGGTATGCAGTGAGACTTCCGCGCCGACCTCACCCAGCGTATTCAGGGTGAGCGCAGGGGCAAAGACGCGCAGGCTGAAGCCGCCAACGCGAATAATGGCCGAGTCAGCTTTGCGTGCCTCAAGAATTCCATGAATGTTTGTAATCATTTTCAAAACCAGTAATCTTTATGAGCGTATCTGTAAAAAGTCTTCGTGGCTATAACTTGCCGTGTTCAGGTGACAGATGGCGATGGCGGCGGCATCTGCGGCGTCATCCGGTTTCGGGACAGCGGCAAGGCCGAGCAGGATGCGTACCATCTCGCCTACCTGGTGTTTGTCTGCGCCTCCATAGCCGGTGACGGCCAGCTTGACCTGTTTGGGCGTATATTCGGCAATCGAGAGGCCGTTGTTTGCCAGCGCCAGCATGGCCACGCCGCGCGCCTGCCCGACCGTCATAGCGGTGCGCGCATTCTTCGCGAAAAATAGCTCCTCCATCGCCGCCTCCTGCGGGTGATAGGTGGCGATGACCTCGCTCAAACCCTGATAAATACGCTGGAGACGCTGTGAAAGCGGCGTGCGCGCCGGAGTGGTGATGACATCACAGGCCAGCATGCGCAACGTACTCCCCTGCGCCTCGATCACCGCATAGCCCACGATGGCCGTACCGGGGTCGATGCCCAGGGTGATGCGCGGGCCGTGCGAAGCTTGCGGGATCATCGTCATCTTCCTCCTTGCTCTGCCAGCCCGCGCCTGCCACTATGGCTTTCCTGGCGCACCGTCAACTGCTTACTCATAGGACGCGGCGAACGCTTCGGGGAAGTCCGCGTTGGTATATACGTTCTGCACATCATCCAGGTCTTCGAGCTTTTCCACCAGGCGCATAAGCTGGTGAGCCGTCTTCTCATCCGTCAGCTCGACCTTTGTCTTGGGCAGCATCGTACTCTCTGCCTTCACCACGCGGTACTTTTTCGCCTCCAGCGCCTGCCGAATGCGCTCAAGGTCCGTCGGCTCCGTGTAGATGGTGAGAACCTCGTCATCGGCGCTGACCGTCTCAACATCGGTCGCGCCCAGATCAATGGCTTCCAGCGTCAGCTCGTCGACATCTTTGCCCGCCAGTTCCACCTCGATGATGCCGGTGGCCTCGAACAGCCAGTCGACGCAGCCATTCTCACCCAGGTTCCCGCCGTTGCGGCTGAAGGCGTTGCGCACCTCGGCCACCGTGCGGTTGCGGTTCTCCGTCATTGTCTGCACCAGCATAGCTGTGCCGCCGGGGCCATAGCCCTCATACGTGATCTCTTCCAGCGCGGACCCTTCGCCGCCGCCGAGCGCGCGCTTAATGGTGCGCTCAATGTTCTCCATCGGCATATTCGCGTCGCGGGCGCGCTGCACCGCCATACGCAGGCGGTAATTCGCATTAATATCGCCGCTGCCGCCCTCGCGCACGGCCACCACAATTTCACGGCCCAGTCGCGTGAACAGCTGTCCCCTGCGCGCATCATTCACGCCCTTTGAGCGCCGGATCTGCGCCCACTTTGAATGTCCTGACATATTTCCTTCTCCCTACCTTACTTCAAAGATATATCTGAATAAAATGCATCCTCTGCTCTTGAGAACTCATTTTGCCCATAGTATCCTGAGTGGAGCGAAGCATCCAGGGCCGCCAGTTGCCCGGCATAGATCGACCGGATACTTCGCCTCGCTCAGCATGACACAGGCATACTGCATCCAATTAAGTCCATGCAAAGCATCTGCTGGCTGTATTTTAACATGAGCAGGCCCTCTCAGTCGAGGGGTTCAGGCAGGCCCACCACAAGGGATCAGCCCCATAGGCGTTACTTGAAGCCAGTGCGAGCGCCAGGCAGGCCCCCGATGCCGCGGCGGGCAGGCCACCCGCCAGGGGTGGCCCTACTATAGACGGCAGTTCCACCAGCGGCACGAGCCGCCCGTGGAGAGTAGGGCCACCCCTGGCGGGTGGCCTGCCTGG